>JAISEX010000087.1 GCA_031263875.1 Eubacteriales Family XIII. Incertae Sedis bacterium
CCTCTCTACCGGAGATCAGCTTGTCCGTGAGGCGGCAAGCGGCGCGGCGTTTACGAACACCTACGATATTACGACACCTACCGGCATTATTCTGAACAATCTACCCTTTGTCGGGCTGATCGTGCTGGCGATGGCGGCTCTTGGCGCGTTTATCGCAGTCAAGTCCCGCAAAAGGAACCGGAAATCGGAGGTATAACTGATCGGCATATCTCACGGGAAAAGCGCGAGGGGGAGCTATTTTTCCCCCGCGCCTCTCCCGTAAAACCCCGGATGTGAGAGAGCTGGGACCGATCCCATGCAAATCCGGCATGGCGGCGGAAGCGACGCCGGAATGGAGAGGAGATGAGGAAGGCTACATGAAAACGGCGGGCAAAAAGGCACTATGGTTGGCAAACGGGTTCGTAAATACGGTTATTTTACTCGTGGTTTTGCTCTTGCTCGCCGCGGGCTGCTACTCGCTCTGGGACTCCGGGTTGGTGAACGCGGCTGCGGACAGCAAACAGTATGCCGTCTACAAGCCAACGGATGAGAACGGCGGCCTCTCGTTTGCGGAACTGCGGGCGGTCAATCCGGAGGTTATCGCATGGCTCGACGTGTATGGCACAAACATCGACTATCCGGTCGCGCAGGGGCGCGATAACATGAAGTACGTCAATACCGACGCCGCGGGGAATTACTCCCTTTCGGGCGCCATCTTCCTCGATAGCGGAAACAGCGCTGATTTCTCGGATTTCAACGCTATTCTCTACGGCCACCACATGGAGAAGAAAACGATGTTCGGTGAGCTCGGCTTGTTCGCAGACAGAGGATATTTCGAGGCGCGTAAATACGGCTCGCTGCACTACGGCGGCAAAGATCACGGGCTGGAGTTTTTTGCTTTCCTGCAAGCCGACGCTTATGATAGCGAGGTGTTCAGGCCGCGGGTCACCGGCAGGGAGGCACAGGAAGCGTATCTGGCGACGCTCGTCGGGCGGGCGTCCAATGTCCGCGATATCGGGGTGGCGGCGAACGACCAAATCGTTCTTTTGAGCACCTGTTCGTCAAGCTCGACAAACGGGCGGAACGTTCTCGTGGGGCGGATCACGGACAAACTTTACGAAGATTCGTTTCATAGGGAAGACACGGGTAATATCATGAAACCGGCGGCGGACAGCGCAGCGGGCTTGTGGGCACAGACGCCGTTATGGGCGAAAGTGACCGTTATCATACTATTGCTCTTACTGCTCTTATGTGCCGCCTACTCGATAAGAAGGCGCCGGATCAAAGACAAAAAACGAGTATCTGCGGAGGATGAGTGAAGATGAGCAGAATTTTCAAAGAAAAAAGCCAAGGGAAAGGAAGGCTTGCCGCCGTCCTGGTTTTGCTCTGCCTCGTTGGGTTTCTGCCTGCTCCGGCGGCATGGGCTGCGGAAACAGAGCAGATTACGCTGACGGTACGGCAGACCTTCAACGGGCCGGACGCACCGGATAACAGCTTCGCCTATCTGCTCACGCCTCTGACGATCGGCGCTCCCCTGCCCACTGGCAGCGGCGCGGGCGCTTACACCTTTACCATGCGCGGAAGCGGCGAAGCGAAGATCGGGCCACTCGCCTTTACCGGACATGGCGTCTTTAGGTATGAACTCAGATGCGTGTCACCGGCCCGGCCTGGATTTGCCCTTGACGGGCAGGTCTATACCGTGCGGGTATATGTGAGTAACGGCGCGCCTCCGGCAGTTACCATCGCCGCCGGATCCGGAAACAAAGTTCCCGCCGCCGTGTTTCGGCACAGTTATTATTCCGGTCCAGACGAACCAACCAAGCCACATAAACCACATAAGTCGGCCAAGCCGAGCGGCCCGGATATGACGGCGAATTTGCCGGCCACAAAGAATGTCTTCGTAACACCGCCTGAAACAAGCATCCTTGCACCCCGGCCGGCCCCGCCCGATGCCGAAAACCCGCCGCTTCCGGGCGGCGCTGATCCCACCGGCAAACCTCATGAGCCATATGCCGACTATTGGGTATTCTTCTGGCTAGCGGCCGTCATAGCGCTCACCACCGCGATTTGCTGGCTGCACAAACGCAGGAAAGCGGAGAAACGGGAAAAATAGCGTTGTAACGAAACCGGCGGAATGGAATATTATGGAAATATGTTGACCACAAAACCGCACATCAGCTCGAATTCACGCCATAATCGTCTATGCCCGCTGTATGTAATTTTAATTTCGTTACGATTCTCATCGCAGCGTTGTTTTATCGAAGCTTTACATGCACCTCTCGAAGCTGCTGCTCGCTCACCTCGCCGGGAGCGCCGAGCATCAGGTTCTGGGCGTTCGAGTTTAGCGGGAACGCGATTATCTCGCGTATATTTTCGTCACCCGACAGCAGCATAACGATCCGGTCGACTCCGGGCGCCATGCCCGCGTGCGGCGGAGCGCCGAAGCCGAAAGCGTTGTACAGCGCGCCGAACTTCTCCTTGACGTCGTTCTCCGTGTAACCGGCGATCTCAAATGCCTTGACCATAATATCCGGCCGGTGGTTTCTGACGGCGCCGGACGAAAGTTCCACCCCGTTCACCACGATATCGTACTGATACGCGAGGATATCGAGCGGATCCTTCGTCAGCAAAGCGTCCATTTCGCCCTGCGGCATCGAGAACGGGTTGTGCGTAAAGTCAATTTTGCCCGTTTCCTCGTCAAGCTCGTACATCGGATAATCGACGATAAAGCAGAACTCGTATCTGCCCTCGTCGATCAGCCCCAGGCGTTTCGCGACTTCCGTTCTGATAAGCCCCGCGAATCCGGCGACTTTACCGGGATCGTCGCTAATAAAGTAGAGAACGTCCTTCGGCGCGAGTTTCTGCCCGTTCGCCGCGCAAACGGCGGCGAGTTCGGCCTTCTGCCCGCCGGTCATAAACTTGTCGATCGGCCCTTTATAGCTCATATCGTCCTGAACGGTAATGTAACCGAGGCCCTTCATGCCGATGGACAGCGCGTACTGCTCCATGGATTTGAAGAAGGATTTCGGCTGCGCCGCCGCGCCGGGCACTCTGACCGCGCGGACGATCCTGCCCTTGAACGGGGCGAAATCCGTCTTCGCGAAGAAGCCCGACAGGTCGATGATAATAAGCGGGTTCCGCAGATCCGGCTTGTCGGAGCCGTATTTCAGCAGAGATTCGTTATACGGTATGCGCACGTACGGCGGTTTCGACACGGGTTTGTCCGTAAACCGCCGGAACGTTTCCGACATAACGCGCTCGGCAACGGCGAAAACGTCCTCCTGCGTGGCGTAAGACATCTCGAAATCAAGCTGGTAAAACTCGCCGGGAGAGCGGTCGAGCCGCGCGTCCTCGTCGCGGAAACAGGGCGCTATCTGATAATATTTATCGAAGCCGGACACCATCAAGAGTTGTTTGAACTGCTGCGGCGCCTGCGGAAGCGCGTAAAACATGCCCTTGTGTTTGCGGCTCGGGACGAGATAATCGCGCGCGCCCTCGGGCGAAGAATTCGCGAGGATCGGCGTCTGTATCTCCGTAAAGCCGAGCCCATCCATCTGCGCGCGCAGGAATTTTATCACCTCCGCGCGAAGCAGGATCTTCTCATGGACTTCCGGATTCCGCAAGTCGAGATATTTGTAGGTGAGGCGGAGTTCCTCGCGCGTTTCCGTGGAATTTTCCACCTCGAACGGCAACGGCGAATTCACCAAGCCGAGCAGCTCTATTTTTTCGGCTTTCAGCTCCACCGTGCCCGTCGCTATGTTCGGGTTCACGGTTTCCTCATCGCGTAATAAAACCGTGCCGCTCACGGATATCGACATTTCCTTGTGGAGATCCTTCACCTGTTCGTCCGTAACCACGACCTGCGTAATGCCGTGCTGGTCGCGCACGTCGACAAAGACGATGCCGCCGTGATTCCGTATGCGGTGCACCCAGCCCGCGATCTTGGCTTCGGAACCGACCAGCGTCTCCGTCAAGCCGCCGCAGGTTTCCGTCCGGTAACGCCCGGAAAGCGCAAGCGGTTCGGTAATGCGCTCGTTTTGCAAAGGAGCCGCTGCCGGTTGAACGGGAGCCTCTGCAATGTATGATTTTTTAATCGGCCCTGCGGTATGTCCTTCTGCTGCGTCCTCAGCGTCAGAATAGCTTCCATTTATAGAAACATTATCCCCGCCCGTTTGTCCGCGCGTTTCTGGCGGAACGTGATCTGCTTGTAGCGGCGGCGCTTCGGACACGTTATCCGCCTGCTTATGAGCTTGCGCCGGCAACGCTTCCCGCAGCGCCTCATTGACTGCCTGCGGACTCGCCTTGCCCTTCAGCAGCCGCATCGCCTGCCCCACGAGGAAGCCAAACGCCTTCTCCTTGCCGCCGAGGTAATCCGTTACGGAATCCGGATTTTCGGCCACCACGCGGCGAGCCGTCTCCTCGATAAGCCCGCTGTCGTCGATCATCGCCAGATTGTTCTCACTCACATATTTTTCGGGATCCGCGCCCTCGCGCACCACCTTTTCGAGAACCTCCTTGCCGGTATTCCTGTTTATTTTCCCGGTAACGATCAGGTGTATCAAAGCCGCGATTTTACGCGCGTCGATAGCTTTCGCCGCCCTGTCCGCGCCGCCGTCAGCGCCTCCGATAAGGTACATAATGTCGCCCGCGACGGTATTCGCGGCTTCGCGGGCACGTTCCGCCGACACTTCACCCGCGGGAACAGCGGAAAGCGCCGCCAATTCCGCAATAACATTTTCAAAGAGCTGCGCAAACGCCGCGTCCGAGGTAAGCACCGCGGCGATATTCGCGGCCACGCCGTATTCGCCCCGGTAACGCTCGCGCTTCTGTTCGGCGAGCTCGGGCATCGATTCCGTCACGCGGCGCACCCATTCGGCATCCACGCGCAGCGGCACCAGATCGGGTTCCGGAAAATACCGGTAGTCCTGCGCGTTTTCCTTTGAACGCATGGCGTAACCTTCGCCCGCGGCGTCGTCCCACCGGCGTGTTTCCTGCAAGACGTTTTTTCCCGCATCGATGAGAGCCGTCTGGCGCGCGCCTTCATACGCGATAGCGCGCGATATGGCCTTGACCGAATTCATATTCTTCGTTTCGGTGCGCGTCCCGTATTCCGCGGCGTCCACCTCGCGAATCGAGAGGTTCACGTCGGCGCGCATGGAACCTTCCTCCATCTTGCAGTCGGAAACGTCCAAAAACGTCAGAATCTCCTTCAGTTTATCGAGAAACGCGGTCACTTCCTCGGCGCTCCGCAGATCGGGCTCCGTCACGATCTCTATCAGCGGCACACCGCAGCGGTTATAGTCGACAAGGCTTGCCGCCTGGTCGTGGACGAGCTTGCCGGCGTCTTCCTCCATATGGATCTCGTGAATGCGCACGCGACGCGTAAAGTTTTCTCCCGCAATATCCACATACCCGTTCGTGCAGAGGGGCGCGTAGAGTTGGGATATCTGGTAATTTTTTGGCAAATCCGGATAGAAATAATTCTTGCGGTCGAAGACGTTTTCCTCACCGATATGGCAGTTCAGCGCGGCAGCAGCGCGTAACGCCTTTTCGACCGCCTCGCGGTTCAAGACCGGCAGCGTTCCAGGCATTCCCACGCAGACAGGGCAGGTATGGGCGTTCGGCTCCGCGCCAAACGTCGTGCTGCACCCGCAAAATATCTTCGTCTTTGTGGAAAGTTCCACATGGACCTCAAGCCCTATTACCGTTTCATATGGCATAATCTTCTCTCTCCCCGGGAACACGCGCGTGATGGCCGGTCGCGCTCTGATACGCGGCGGCGGCGGCAAGCAGTTCCATATCGTCCCACGCCCGCCCGATAAATTGCATACCCACGGGCATGCCGCCCTCGCTCCTATCGCTGCCGCACGGCAGGCTGACCGCCGGCAAACCCGCGAGATTGACCGACACCGTAAAAATGTCGCCGAGGTACATGGCGATCGGGTCGCGTACCTGCCCGCCGTGATGATACGCGACGGTAGGCGTTGCGGGCGTCAGGATAAAATCGCAGCCCGCGAGCGCGTCGTTAAATTCCTTCTTTATCAGATAGCGGACTTTCAGCGCTTTTTTATAATACGCGTCGAAATAGCCGGAGCTCAGCACGAACGAGCCGAGCATAATACGCCGCTTGACCTCCGTGCCGAAGCCTTCGCTGCGGGACTTGTAATAGGTTTCGAGAATGTCCCGCGCCTGCCCCGAGCGATAGCCGTATTTGACGCCATCGTAACGCGAAAGGTTCGAACTCGCTTCCGCGAATGACGTTATCAAGTAGACGGGTACCGCGTAATCCGCAAGCGGTAATGTTATTTCCGTAATTTCCGCGCCGAAAGACCGGATCTCGTCGATCGCGCCGCGAACGGCGTCCGTTACTCCCGGCGCCACGCCCTCCGCAAAATAATTCGTAGGCACCGCCACCTTCTTGCCGCGGAAAAAGCCCTCGGCGGAAGATGCCGCCGTCACTGCCGCGAACGGCTTCTCGATAACGCAGGTGCTGTCCTGCGGGTCGGGGCCGGATATGATCCGCATTATCTCGGCGCAGTCGAGCGCGTCTTTCGCGAGCGGGCCGATCTGGTCGAGCGACGAAGCAAACGCCATAAGCCCGTACCGCGACACGCTGCCGTAGGTCGGCTTAAAGCCCGTCAGACCCGTAAACGCGGCGGGCTGGCGAATGGAACCGCCCGTATCGGAGCCGAGCGCGTAGGGCGCAAGGCCCGCAGCGACCGCCGCCGCCGAACCGCCCGAAGAACCGCCCGGCACGCGCGAAGTATCCCACGGGTTGCGCGTGATCCCGAAATACGACGTTTCCGTGGAGCCGCCCATCGCGAATTCATCCATATTCGCCTTGCCGATAACCACCGCGCCCGCGGCCAGCATTTTTTCCACGGCCGTCGCAGTATACGGCGGGCGGAAACCGGCGAGGATACGCGACGCGGCCGTTGTCGCGCCTCCGTCTATGCACATATTATCCTTGATCGCCACGGGCACGCCCGCGAGCGGCGAATCCGCGTACGCCCCAGCGTCCAGTTTTGCCTGAATTTCTTCCGCGCGACGCATCGCGCCTTCCTCATCGAGGCTGATATACGCGTTTATCTTCGCGGAATCATCCGCCGTCTTCGCAAAATCCGCCTTCGCCGCGTCGAGATAGTACCTTGTCAGCTCGAGGCTCGTTATTTTCTTCTCCCTGATAAGGCGCCCTTGTTCCAGCACCGTCATGTTTCTATACATCATTACTCCTCGACCGTCCGGTGAACCTTGAAATACCGCCCCTTCGACTCGGGCGCGTTCGCGAGCATCGCCTCGTGCCGGTCCCCGTTCGTCACCTCGTCCGCGCGAAACACATTCGTCTTTTCAAACGGATGCGTCAACTCCGGAACGCCGTCCGTATCAAGCTCGTTCAATTTTTCGATATAGTCGAGTATGTCGGAAAGGTCGCTCTTGCGCGCCGCCTTCTCCTCCGGGCTCAGCTCGAGCCGCGAGAGGTCGCCGATATAGTCGATAAGTTTGTCGTCGATCTTCATTTTCCGTCCTTCGCTTTTCCAC
>JAISEX010000126.1 GCA_031263875.1 Eubacteriales Family XIII. Incertae Sedis bacterium
TCGCGGAAACGGCGGAGCGCGGCGGCACCATCGTGATACCGTCGTTTGCGGTCGGGCGCACGCAGGAGCTGATTTACGAGCTGAACGACCTCTACGAAAACGGCGGCGAATTTTCCGAAGCGTTAAAGTCGATATGCGTCTATGTCGACAGTCCGATGGCGACTATCGCGACGGAGGTTTTCCATAAAAACGCGCGGGTCTTTGATGAGGAATATAAGCAGAAAGTCCTTGCGGGCGACGATCCGCTCGATTTTCCGAACCTGAAATTCACGAAGACGACCGAGGAATCTATGGCGCTGAACACGATGAAGGAGCCGAAGATCATTATTTCCGCGAGCGGCATGTGCGAGGCGGGGCGTATTCGGCATCATTTGAAGCACCATCTCTGGGAGCCGAACAGCTCCGTGGTGTTCGTCGGTTATCAGGCCGAGGGCACGCTCGGACGGCGGCTGATCGAGGGCGTCAAGACCGTGAAACTTTTCGGCGACGAGATCTATGTGAACGCGCATATCTACAGCCTTGAAGGTTATTCCGGGCACGCGGACAGGAACGGCCTTATAGCGTGGGCGGCGGGGCTGCGGAAACCGCCCGCCCATCTGTTCCTCGTGCACGGGGAGCTGGAGGCCAAGCAAGCGCTCGCGCGGGGGATTGCGGACGCCGCGGGTATGCACCCGACCGTTGTCACGGAAATCGCGGAATTCGATCTCGGTAATTGAAACGGGGGAAAATTTTAAAGGCCAGAGAATTGAAAGCGCAGGGAGCGAGGCGGAGCTGGGCGACGGCAGCGCGAGGATGCTCATGCCCGTGTCCCATTTCGTTTCTTTTCTCGTTTGCGCGATAAATGGGGACGCCGTGTAGAGGCGAAGGTGCCAAGTATCTTTTCTCGCACAGGGGAGCGAGGCGTCAGCCGAGCGACGCGCAAGGGATAGGAGGGGTGCGCAGCAGCCGCGAAGCGGCCGAAGCCCCGGATAGCCCGGTGGGGCGCTCAAAATACAAGCCCGTTTTTCGTGAATGCTTGCGCGAAGAATTGTTCTCTGGATTGCCTGTTTTACGCGGCTTCAGCCGCAGTGTAAAACAGGACAGCGCAGCGAGCAACGCGAGCGGAGGAGTGAGCGCAGCGAACGTTGCTTCGTCGGCTACGCCTCCTCGCAATGACGAGCGAATGCCCACGCGTGGAACTATTCCACGGGTTACCGGCAAAATGATTTTGAGCGCCCCATGCGCCCAAATTACCGGCATCACGAGTTTTGAGGTTGTCGGGAACTCCGCGCATGGAAGTATTCAGAAAAAAAGAAATAATACTTCTTTTCGCCGGGAGCGCAAAAAGGCCGTTCTCTTTGATATAATTGACGCGTACACAGAAATTTTGCCCGTCAAATCCGGGCTGAGTTGCAATGAGCATTTAAGATCAGGAGGTAAAGTAATGTCACTGAGAGAAGCACTGCCGAGTATTAAAACCGCACTGCCCGGCCCCAAAGCAAAGGAAATTTTCGAGAAACGGGCGAGGGTCATGCCCGCCGCCATCAAGTCCATCTATCCCATCGCGATAGAGCGCGGCGAAGGCGCGATGATCGAGGACGTCGACGGTAACGTGTTCCTCGACTGGATCGGCGGCGTCGGTGTTATGAACATCGGCTACAGCAACCCCGAACTTATCGAGGCGGTCAAGGCGCAGTCCGAAAAGTATTTCCACACGATGATGAACATCACGACGGGCAAGCTGTATCTCGACTACGCGGAAGCCATGGGCAAGATCGCTCCCGTCAAGGGTGACGCGAAGCAGGTGATGCTCGCGAACAGCGGCGCCGAAGCCGACGAGAACGCGGTCAAGATCGCGAAGTCCGCAACGGGACGCCCGAACATTATCGTCTTCACGGGCGCGTTCCACGGCCGGACCGCGATGACGATGACGATGACGTCGAAAAAAGCGTACGCCATCGGTATGGGCCCGTTCCCGGACGGCGTCTACCGCGCGGAATTCCCCTACCTCTACAGAAGCCCCGGCAACATGCCGGAAGCGGAAGCCATTACCTTCTACGTCGAGAAGCTCAAGTCATTATTTGAAACGCATTCGCCCGCAAGCAGCGTCGCGGCCATCGTTTTCGAGCCGGTCCAGGGCGAGGGCGGCTTCGTGCCGGCGCCCATCGAGTGGGTCAAAGCGGTGCGCGAGATCTGCGACGAGAACGGCATCCTGATGATAACGGACGAAGTCCAGACGGGATTCGCGCGGAGCGGCCGCATGTTCGCTTCCGAGTATTATAAGGAAGCCGGCTGCGCTCCCGACATCGTCACCTTCGCGAAATCCGTCGCGGGCGGTCTGCCGCTCTCCGGCGTTATGGCGTCCAAGGAGATCATGGACAAGGTCACGCTGGGCACCATTGGCGGCACGTATAACGGTAACGCCGTCGCGTGCGCGTCCGCGCTGAAAGTCCTCGAGATAATGCAGCGGGACGACTATCCCGGCAAGGCGCTGAAGATAGCCGACGTGTGCATGAAGCGCTTTAACGAGTGGAAGGAAAAATATTCGATTATCGGCGACGTGCGCGGCACGGGCGCGATGATGGGTATCGAATTTATCTCCGACGAGAAGAAGACGCCGAACGCCGCGGTGGTCGGCAAGATCGTCGCCGGCGCGTGGGAGAAGGGCCTGATGCTCGAGAGCGCGGGCACCTACGGCAACGTTATCCGCTTCCTCTGCCCGCTCTGCGTCACGGACGAACAGCTCGCCGCCGGCCTCGACATCTTCGAGGACGTCATCAAGGCGAACGCGTAACAGCGCGCATAGATACGTAACGTACGCAGGCGCGTCAACGAAAAATCATATAAGCTGCCTCGGCGCGATTCTCACTTCGGGAATCGGCGGGGGCAGTTTTGCTGTCAAGGGAGAAGGTTGACGGTGGTGCGTCAAGCGAAACGCCTGACGATATGCTGCTAAGCGAAAAGGAGTTGACGTGACTTGTCATGTGAATTGCTTGACGGGGTTTTGTAAAGTGGATTGCTTGACGGGGGTTTGTCAAGGAGCGGGCTTGACAGGGTTTTGTGAAGTAAATTACTTGACGAGATTCTGTGGAGTGAATTGCTTGACGGGGTTTTGTAAAGTGAATTGCTTGACGCGGGCTTGTCAGGGTAAGAGCTTGACAATAACTTTTGCGGTTCGGAGTGCCGGTGAGGGCGCATGGGGCACTCGAAATGATTTTGAACCTAATCACGGGAGAATACTGCGCGCGGGCATTTAAAAAAATGATTCGTCATTGCGAGAAGCGCAGCGACGAAGCAACGTTCGCTTCGCTCACTCCTCCGCTCGCGTTGCTCGCTTCGCTGTCCTGTTTTACACTGCGGCTGAAGCCGCGTAAAACAGGCAATCCAGCAAACAGTTCTGCACGCGAGCATTCCTGAAAAACAGCCTCTTGTTTTCGAGTGCCCCACCGGGCTCTGCGGGGCTTCGGCCGCTTCGCGGCTGCTACCGCACCCCTCCGATCCCTTGCGCGTCGCTCCGCTCGGCGTAGCCTCGCTCCGCTCTCTGTACGGGCAGAGTACACAGCATATCCGTCCTCACACCGACGTACCCGTTTCTCGCCCCAGCAACAAAACACGCGGGAGAGAACCTGGCGTGAGCATTCTCCCCGTGTCGTCCCCCGTGCCGCCGTAAAGCAAAAACCTTGACAAAAATCCCGGCGATTTTTTATGGATAATCGCGCGTAACGATGTTGCGCGTTCCGTTCAGGCTGAACAGCCTTATGCTTTCGTGCGCTGTAAAGCAAAAACCTTGACAGAAATATGTATGTTTAGTCAACCGGCGAATACAGATAGCCGAGCTCCGCAAGCCGGCGTTCGATACCCTCAAACGCGGCGCGGCCGGCGCAGGTGACCGTATGCAGATGGACGCCGTCCGTCAGCTCAAGCAGCAGATGTCCCGACTTCCCCTCCGTGCGCTGTATAAAAGCGTCGACGTCCGCGACCGAAGCTATATTCAGTTGCCCCGTCAGGTCGCCGTAGTACCGGTGCGAAACGATCACTTCCACCACCGTTCCGCCCGCGGCGACGATGGCCTCGAGTTCCGCGCGCGTTTCTTCGGGGCTATGCTTGCACACGACGGTGCCCACGTATTTGCCGGCTGCCGGCGCCTGCGTCATATAGCCGCGCGCCGTCGCGATAATATCGTGGCCCTCCGCGCGCAGCAGGGCGATATCTCCGACGATGACCTGCCGGCTCACGCCAAACTTCTCCGCAAACGCGGCGGCGCTTACGGGCGCTTTTGCCCGCTCCAATTCCCGCGATATCTGCTGCCGTCTGCGATTTCCGTCCATTACTTGCACCTCGTATTTACTATACCACAGCCGCCGCGCGATAACTATTTCTTTTTCGCCGCCGCCTCCCACAGGCTCAAAAAAACCAAAAAAATTTATTTTTCTCATGTTTAACTCCCACAAAAATAGTTATCTATATTATAATAAACAGGCAAGTAGCAAACGCGAACGCGGCAAGCAGTAGCCAAAGGCCGCGCGTCACTTACAAAAAATCGCGAACACGAAGAATCGCGGCGGGGGCCGCACGATTCGCGCGAAAAGGGGAACATGCACAAA
>JAISEX010000134.1 GCA_031263875.1 Eubacteriales Family XIII. Incertae Sedis bacterium
GACGGACAGTTTTACGCGCCCAGTGCGGCCGTTTTCGGTTTTTTATCGGGAATTTTCGCGACGAGTTTTGTGACCCACGCAAACGGAGCGCCGAGCGGTTTGAACGCCAAGAGAAACGAAACCGCGATGACCGCCACGAGCACGATAAGTTCGCTGAGGCCGCGCGACGGGCCGGAAACCCAGCCGTAAAAGGGCGTCAGCCGTATCAGCCGGACGACGACGGAATGCCAGATGTATATTTGCAGCGTCCGCGAGCCGAATTTCGTCCATATGGTTTTTTTCATCGGCACGATCAGCATAAAGAGCGCGGACGTGCCAAAGGCCGCGAGGTACCAGCCCACCCGAATCAGGCACTGCAATTCGACGGACGGGACGAATAGGTGGCTGGGGCGTACGTTATAAAACATTGTCCAATACGAGCGTGCGGCTTCCTCGACCGGCCTCGCGTATAAGAGAGATTCTTGCAGGAAGACCAGCGTGACCGCAAAGAGCGCGACGAAAAACGCCAGCGCAAGGATCCGGCAGCGCGCTTTGACCTGCAAAAACCGTTCGATGTGCGCCCGCGTCATATAGTAGCCGATAACGAAAAACGGGAAAAAGGCGAATATTTTGGATACCGACAGTATGACCCCGCCGAGAATAAAGCCGCCGAGAACGCCGACAAAAATCGACACGGGTATCATTACCGCCGCGGAAACCTTTCTCATCAGCGGGATCAGCAGGAACCAGATGCCGCAGGAAAAGAGGAACCATTGCGATTTGTACATGATATAAGGCTGGTAGGCGACAAATTTTCCCGCGCCGAGGCAATTTGAAAAGTAGACCAGCGTGTCCATAACGATGAACAGCGCGAAAAATGTCACGATCCGCGACCTTCTGAAATTCCCCTCTTTGCTGTACAGCGATTTTGAGAAGAAGCCCGTGATAAAGATAAACAGCGGCATCATAAACCACGAAAAGACCTCGTAAAACGCCGACAATTCGTCGAAATCGTCCCCGCCGCCTATTTTTCCGCGCAGACCTTCGACGCGCATAATGAAATGCGACAGGACGACGAGGACGATCAGAATAAATCTGAGATTGTCGTAAAAATAGACCCGTCCTTTCTCGTCCGAATAGAGATTTGGCTCCGGGTAGTAAAGCCTCTTTAAAAAACCCATCTTATTACCTAATAACCTTTTGTTGTAATATGCGTACTATTTCTCTTGGTACACTCATGTTATAACTATGCATCCGTTTCGAAACCGACGTCAAGACCGACTTTGAAACGGATGCCTTTGATTTTATCCTATACGGGATTTATTCTTTCTTTTCTTGCTGCGGCGCCGCACTTGCGTCCGGTGTTTTCGCGAGCTTCATATCGACATCGTAGGGAAGTTTCTTCGGCATGTCGTTGATTTTGATCTTCGCTTTTTCGACGAGCCCCGCGACATATTTCGAGAATTCGCTGTTGCGGTTCTGCTCCGACCCGCGCTGCGAAAGCGCTTCTATTATATCCTTCGGAACCTTCGCGTAATCGACTTTTCCGTCTTTCGGAAGCGTGTATTCATCCGTACACATGACCAGAACGACCGTGTTGTTGGTTTCCACGGGATCGGACACCGCGCCGACCTTCAGTTTTTCCAACGCGGCGCTGTATTCGGCCGAAAAGCTGTTCTGGTACGACCAACCCTTGTCGCCGCCTTTTTCCGCGCTCGACTTGTCCTGGGAATATTGCTTTGCGTATTTCGCGAAATCATCGGCCGTCTTGATCTTTTTCTTTAAATCGGCGGCCTCTTTTTTGAGTGCGGCGATATCCTTGCTGCCCGTGGGCGTAAAGAGGATCTCGGATGACCGTTTTCCGGCATACGCCGACGCGTTCTGCGTGACAAACTCTTTGAGCTGCTCATCGGTCAGCTTTTGGACCGGATAGAGCTTTTCCATCAATTTGGCGCTCAGCTCCTGCGTTTCAAACACCTTTTTCAACTCGTCTTCGCTCTTGACGCCATACGAAGTCATCGTCTTCTCCAGAGAGCCGCTGTCCTTCATCTGCTTGATGTTGGCGTCTATCGTTTCCGTATCCGCTTTCAGGTCTTCCTTTTTCGCGGCTTCCACGATGAGTTCATTTCTTATAATATCCTCAATGATCTGCTTGCGGTAGGCTTCCGGCGTCAGCCCGTTGTTTTTCAATACCGTCGCCCAGCCCTCGTCGCTCTTGTAATCTTCGCTGTTATTTCTCGTGGCTTGTATGCGGTCGGTTACCGTTTCTTCTTTTACTTTCCCGCCCTCATACGTGGCGGCGACGCTGCCTTTGCTGCCGCACGCGGATAATATCATAACGGCGCACATCAAGGCCGTAAATACCATAATCGTTATTTTTCTGTTTCGTTTCATGCTTTTCCTCATTTCTGCTGACACGACGGGCGAAACGCTTTCACCCCTTGTCTTAAACTAACGCCGATCTTCCTGCCGAATGACCGGCGTTAGCCTCTATCATACCATACTACTGCTTATTAATTGAATACTTATTCTAATATTGTACCACTATTCTGCTCCTCATTGTCGTCCTCATTTCTTCCTCTGCGCATTTTGTGAATAATACAGAAGATGAGATGAATGACAAATATGATGGCCACATACAGCGTGTACCTGTTGATCCAATCCATCGGCAGGTCGAGATTGTCGAGCAGCAGCCATACTATCGGCGTCAGTATGCCGAATATCGCCGCGAGTATCGTGAATATCGTCATCCGCTGCCGCCTTCTGCGCTCGTCGTCGTCATCGTAACGGTTTTCATCGTCATCGTCATCATTATCGCGCCTCCTGCGAACGATCATAAAGATCAGCAGCAGCAACGTTATTATAACCGCGATAAGCGACATCAGCAAACTGAGCAAGCTCCAGCAATCCACGCTGTCCGCTGCGCCCGGCGTCTGCGCGCCTGTGCCGTCCGGTAATGAATCCGTTGGCGGCAATTCCGAGAGGGGCTGCTGTTCCGGTGACGCCGGTAATTCCGGCGGATTTGGCCAATACGACGAGGGTATCAGCAACGGGGTGCCGATGCCGTATTTTCCCGACGCCGTGCTTCCCGCGGGATGCTTTGCCGGCCCCACCGATGGTTTCGGCGGATGCGGCTTCAGTGGATTCGGCGGCGTCGGCGGCGTCGGCACTTTCGTCCACATCGCGGTCAGCGTTATGTCGCGCGCCGGCATAAGATCCTTGCCAAACGCCCATTTGTAGGTGTTGTTCGGCCCGAGGAACCAGCCGTTAAACGTATAGTCCGTCCGCGAAACGTTCTGCGAAGGCACAAGCCGGCCCTCCTTGACCGTTATCGTATGCGTGCCCGAGCCCCAGCTCGCCGTGCCGCCGTTCGGCACATAGGTGACCTTGTACGACGGTATAACGTAATATCCGCTGTTCAGATGATGCTCATTGTGCGTCAGCACGTCCACATAAGCCGTGTGCGCCTCATCGTGATAATTCTGGCCGGCCGGCCCAAGTGCGCTTCCCTTCAAATCCGTTGCCGTATGCATAATGGCGGCGGCCGTTTTGGGTTCCGCCGTGTACGAATAGGTTTCGGCATCGGGATTATAGAACACCACTTTGTAATTCGTCTGGCCTTGCACGAGAAGCAGCCCGTCGAAGGTGTATTCGCCCTGAGCATCGGTGATCTGCGTCGCAACCGGCGTATCCGACCCGCTGCGGAACAGTTCCACCTTGATATCCGGGAATTTATCCTCGCCGTCGCTGTAAATACCGTCGCGATCCTTATCCAGCCACGCTATGCCGCTGATATGAACGTAGGGCACGACGCCGATATCCGATAATGTCGTCAGCGTTTCGCCGTAACCGGGTCCGAGGCCCTTTACCGACGCGCTCTTGTCCAATCTGTCGGCATATTCCGCGTCGCTGTCGATGAGCGGATTCGCTCCCGCGCCCGCCTTGGTTATCGCCCACCGCGCGTCTTCGCCCGCGACAACGGGTTTATCGACGGACAATGAGTAGGCGCCCTTTTTAAGGCCCGTAAATTCATACGTGCCGTCGGCTTTCGTCGTGACGGACATCGTGACCGCGCCGTTTACGTCCGTTCCGGTCAGCGTTACGGTCGATCCCGCCACGCCCGGCTCGGTCAGCGCGTCCTGCATAAGACCGTCGTCATTGATATCGCGCCACATCTTGCCGCGGATTTTGGAAACCTTCCACAAGCCGGCGTCAACGTTCTCGGTCAGCGGCGTGTTGACGTTCGCGGCCGTCATCTCGTGCGATGCCGCCGTTTTGTCGAACGCCGCCGTTGTTCCCGCGAAGCTGCCGGCATCGGAATTGAATTCGTCCGAAACCCCGGCCGCTTTGCCCTTCGTCCAACTGAAATTACTCGTATCGGGATTCGTGAATACCACCATGTATTCCGCGCCACCGGAGAAATCTATGCCCTTGCCGTCTGTGCCGCGGAAGTGGTATTCCCCGTTGGCGTCGGTGGTGGTGGTTGCCCACGTTTCCGTCATCTTGGTGTTATCTTTGTATAATTCCACCGTAACGCCGCTGAGCAGCGGTTCCGTCGTCTTCGTTCCGTCAAATGCCCTTTCACCATCATAATTGACGTCTTCCCAGACGACACCCTTGATCTCGTTAAAGTCATACCGGATACCCGCGTCGTAATCGCTGCCGCTCTCACCGTATCCGAGCACAATGCCCGCCGTATGCGCGGCTTTGTACGCGAGATCAAGCGCAGCGTCAGTGCCGAGGCCGTCGGCCGCGTCACCCTTGTGCGAAGCGTTCGAGTCGTTTGCCGGAGCGTATGCCGCAATGTCCGGTTTGGTCCAGAAGTACGTTTCCGAAGCCGACGTTACGCCGGATTTATCAAAGACGACCTTGTAGGTCCCCGCCTTCAATTCCGTAAACGAATAGTCCGCTTTCGCGGCCGTCGTCGTCACGACCGCGCCGACCTGCGTCCACGTGCCCGCCGGTTCTTCCTTATAGAGCTTTACGGTCGCACCGGCAGGCGCCGCCGGCGTTTTATCGGCCTTATTGCCCTCTCCGGCAGCGTCGAACCACACCTCGCCGCTGATATTTCCCAACATGTACTGGCCGCAATCCGCGTTTGTCACCGGCGCTGTGATCGGATAGATCGCGCCCGCGTCCGCACCGGTCTGATCGGCCTGCGAATCACCGGTTCCGCCGCCCTGATTTTTCAGCGTATAGGAATACGCCGAATCCTTCTTATCGATGACGACCTTGTACGCCTTGTCGGGGCCAAAGTCTATCCCCGCGGCCGGCGCGGCGTCGGTTCCCGTAAAGCGGTACCGTCCGTCGGCCCCCGTCGTGGTGGTCGCTATCGGCGAAGCATCGTATGTCGCCCCGTTATCGGCGGACTGGTACAGCTTGACCGTTATTCCCGCCAGGGGATTTTCATTGAGCGGATCCGGCGCGGCCGGCCCGTTCTGCAGGCCATCGTAGTTTTTATCCTCCCACACATAGCCTTCTATCGCCTTTGAAACCTGTTTCAAGCCGGCGTCGATATGCCCCGTCGTGTCATTATACGCAACCGTGCCGCTGCTCGCTATCGCGATGGGATCACTCCTCAGCGCGGGCGGCGTCGGCGAATACGGTATCGCATCAGAATCTTTTTCCGGGTCGCTTCCCTGATGCTCGGGTACCCATTCAAAGGTATGCGCGGCATCGGTGACATTTGTCTTGTCAAATCTGAGCCGGTAGCCGTCGTTGTCGGACTTCGCTTTCACGCCGACAAATTCGTAGAGGCCATCCGGTCCCGTCGTGATTCTCGCAAGGGGCGTTCCGCCCGCCTCGGCATCGGCCTGCGACGCGTAGAGGCTCACGATCATGTTCGAGACACCGTTCACATCGTCGACCGGATCCTGTATGCCGTCGCCGTTTTTATCGAAGAATGCCCGTCCCGAGATTTTGCTCAGCCGGTAATAGCCGGCGTCGATCTTGTCCCTGTTTTCTTTGACCGGATACCATTTGGTATGTCCGGGCTCGTAGGTGTAACTGCCGTCGGACGCGTCCTGCGGGTGGGCGTCGGAATCGCGCGCGGACGCCGCGTCCAGTCCGTCGGCGGCATCCTGCGTCACGGCATCCATCGCCGTCCGCGTGTACTCGGTTCCCGTCGTTGTCGGCAGGCCAAAGCGTACCTGATAGAGCAGCCCTGTATTATACGAAGATTCCAGCCCGTGGAAGGCGTACTCGCCGTTCTCGTCCGTCGTCTGCGGATTCGTTATGCCAATCACATCGCTGACCAGCACGGGAACGTTCTTCTCATTACCCGCGCTCCCCCTCGGGTCTATTCTCCACAGCTCGACGGGAACGTTCGCCAGCGGAGCTTCATTATTGTCCAAAACGCCGTTGTAATTCGTGTCCTCCCACGCGACGCCCGTAATCGAAACCGGTTTGGAAACAATGCGGACGGTACTGTGGTTGCTCGTCAGATTGGTCGGCGTATCAGATGAAATTATTCCGCCACTGACCGGCTGATAGCTGATCCGGAAATCGTTTGCGGCTATCGAGAGATTATTGGCGCTGAGTATTCCGTCGCGCTCGGTGGTTTTAGCCGCCGCGTCGAATTCCATCGTAAATTCGATATACAGCCTGTCCTCCGGTTCAAGTTGGAAACCGGTCGGAACAGCATCTTTCATTTGATCGTTACCCATGTTGATAACGAACGACGTCATATCTTCAGTCGGCGCCGAACCCGTCGCGCCGCCCATCCAATCGGGAGGCGTCTGCGGGTCGGTATTTGCCGAATACGCATTCCATTGCGCCGCCGGCAAGGGGCCCTGCCTTCTCGACACCACCGTAAGGCTTCCAGGAACGAATTTCCAGTGATCCCGGACAAGGCTGTTCCATGTGCTATTTCGCGTGTCGGACGGATACGGCAGTATGTCCGCTATCCGGATATTGGTCAAATTCTTGCCGCCGCCGATCTCAAAAGAGTTATTGATGCCAAGACGGAACGTGACCGTATCGTTCAAATCGATATCTATCGGCGCGTTTAATGCCGTAAAGGCTCCGTTATTGACCTTCACCGCCTTTTCAATGCTGACTTCTCCGGAACTATTGATCGTCAAAAGCGCGTCATCATCTCTGACAAACAGCCCGTAGACGGACGGATCAAATTCCGTGATCGATTCGAGCCTGCTCCACGATTCCTTCGCGCGCGTATCCGGATTATCCGCGTAAACGGCATCGGGATCCGCCATATTGCTCGCGGTAAAGGAAGCGCCCGCCAAATGGGAAAGGCTAGGGACAAGCGGAAGTTTGCCGCTCGTGCCGTACGCTTCGTTCCTCGGCGTCGCCGTTGAGAACATCAGCGATATCTGCAGTTTGAAGGTGACGGATACCGTTTCGCCTTTCGCGAGTTTCATATCCGGGAACTCCCAGAGAACGACATTGCCCTCCAGCACTTTAAAGTGAACCGTTCCGTTATACGCCGTTCCGTCCAGATAATGCCCCGCGGCTGTTGAGCCTGTCTTTACCTCGTAGATCGGCTGCCCCGTAGCGCTGTCGAGCGCCATGGTGAGAGCGTCAGGTTCCATGTAATCGAGTATCATCGGATGCTCGATGGCGAGGTCTTCCGTCGACTCATTCTTCAGCGTCACCGTATATTGCACGGTATCGCCTCCGAAGAATCTCCTGTCATTGATATTTAAATTCGGATCAAGGATCTTATCGTCCGTACATTCTTTATTGATCGTCATGATAGGCCGCTCATTGACCTTCATTTCGATCGTGCTCTTTGCCGTGACGTCGTTTGCGTACTTAGCGCCGTCGCCGTCATCGCCCGACACTGTCGCCGTATTGATGATTTTATCGACTTCGGGCTGAGCCTTCGTGGTGCTGAACGTGTCGAACGTGACGTCGATCTCGATATCGCCCGGATCGAACATCGTGCCGACATAGGCTTTTCCCGCTGTCCCGGGATCGGTATCGGAATATTCCACGTTAAGGTAGGTCGTGTCCGCGGGCATGGTGAACGTCGTGTTCGCGGTGGCGCTCAATTGCGTCCAGACGCCGCCGTTGATCCTCGCCCACACCGGTTGGCGCTGAGCGCCCGACGGGACGCCCGTTACCGGGTCGGTATCCGCCTGGCTCAGCTCCGCGTCGTGATATGAGATCGACGGGCCGATACGCACCGACGTGATTTTATGCGTCGGCAGCGGGGCGGGCACATCCACTTCAACGCCCGCCGCGTTCCGTCCCTTATAGGTGAATCCCGACAATCCCGCCGTACCGTCCTCTATCGTGTAATTATAGATCGGCAGCGAATTGTTCAGTGCCGCCTGTTCGAGGACATACGTCGTGCTGAAACCGCTTTCCGAGAGCGGAGTCGTGACCGCCGTTTCGCCGGGCTTGCCGCCCTTCACGGTTTTTGTGAGCCCGAATGTCCGCGGCGTCACTTTGCCGTCGCTGAACTTCGCCAGCGTCTGATCCAGTGACGAGTCACTCGGATTGACGAAAACTTCCTTGACCTGCGCGTCATACCAGTCGTCGATAAGATAACCGGTCGGCGGCGCGACTTCCCGCACCCACCGCGTATAATGGCCGTTCGCGTCAAGTTTTGTCTTTATATCCTCAGCCGTAAGCCACCCCGGAGCGAAGCAGACATAACCGTTGCCATCGGTATCGACCGCTTCTTCAAGCAAGCCCGAACCCGGGCCGGTCGCTCCGGCCTTGGCGTGTTCTTCGGTATCGTACAGCGCAAACTTCGTACCCGGCACACTCTCAACCATCTTGCCCGTCAGGTAATCCACTTTCTGGGCCGTAAATACGTACCCGATAAAGGTGTTGTTGATCGTCAGCGCGTTCGCGTTGGGCGTATTCCAGTTGGGATTTCCGTTGCTGTTATCGACTTCAAGCCGGTTCGTCGCCGGATTATAGACGATGTTGAGTGACGGCGCCGTACCGAGCAGCGTGCCATCAGGCAGCGTCGGCGACGTATCGGGAATATCGACGACAGCGCCGCTCGTATCCTGCATTTTATAGGCCGTGTTCGTCAGCAAATACGCGTGACCCTCCGTGACCCGCTCGGTAACGCGGTATTCGCCCGCAGCGCTTACCTTTATTGTCGCGGTACCGATAGCGGAATCGGGCAGACCCTGCGCTTCGGCATACTCCCTCGTTATCGTCGCCGCATAGCCGCCCGCTCCGGGCGCCACGGCCGTGAATTTCTCGGACGTATTTCCCGTTGTCGCCGGGTCGGTCCGCATCCAGAGATATATCGGAAGGCTGCCGATGCGAACGGTTCGTTCCGCTATATAATCGGGCTGCCCCGCCGTGCCGATCGCGCTATAGGTCGTTTCCTTAATAAGCGTAAGGTCGAACAGCGGCGGATCGAGGAAGCCGATCGCGTTGATATTCGCCGGATCGTCAAAGCCCACATACTTCGGGGCTTCGCCGCTTTGAACCGTGATTTTCACGTAATCGTTCCGAAGGCCGTAGCCTACCGGAGCCACCGTTTCCTTGATAACATAATGTCCCGCCGCAACGGTGAACTGGTAATTATCCGTCATCGCGTTGTACGTGATGGTCTCTTGCGGCGATCCCGGCGTATCCGGGATCCCGTCCTCATTCGCATCGCGGTACAGCTCGAATTCAGCGTTACGCAGATTGACCGTATCGCTGCTGCCTGCAAGTTTCTTTATTTCAAAAGTCCCCTCGGCGCTTATATTGTAAAAGTAGGCGCCGGAATTATTCTGAAGCGGTTTTTCCTGCGTACTCGCCGCCTTGCTCTGATTCTGCAGATAAACGACCTTGCCGTCTTCCACCTTGACATAGGCCGGAGAAGCATCTCTCACCCAGCCCGTGCCGACCGCGGAAGTTTCCGTGATCTTATAGATGCCGGGATTGAGTATCGTGCGTTTGCCGCCCGAGGCGTTGTCGCCTTGCGTCCACGTAATGATGCCCATATTCGTGCCGCCTTCGACCTGTTCGTAACTGAACGTGGCCGTACTGAGGCCCGTCGTGTCTTCCGACGTCATGCCGGAACCGTCTATGCCGCCTTTCAGTATCGTAAGCTGGCCGCGCGCGAGGTGGTTGATATGGATAACGAAATCGTTCCCGTCGTCCGTATACCACACATCGCTTAGCGGATCCGTGCCGACAGCGGTGGTTCCCACCTTTATCGAAGCCGGAACTATCGCGCTGTTCGCCACGGTAAAGGTCAAGTCCGCGGACGACATCGGGACGCTCTTCACAAAAAAGCTGTTCGCGGCCGCGCTTATATTATTCAGATGAACGGTGTAATTACCATCCTTGAGGAACGGAAGATCACCCGAACCATCGCTCGAATCTTTCGCGGGTATGACGCCATCGCCTCCCGCGACCGGCTTCGGCCCCTTCCAGCCCGTTCCGTCAAACGTTACCATATATTCGCCGCTGTATTTGTCATCCGTTACGGTCTGGCCCGCCCACGCGTTTGCCAGTTTGATCGTCGGACGCAGTTTATCCCGGACTTCGATCCTCGTCTTGATCCCAATATTATTATTGGCCGGATAAACGATGACCGGACCGATGACCGCGTCGCCGCCCGCCTCATACGAGGTGAAATCTCCGGACTTATCGCCGGCGGCGGCATTATTCGTAAACGTCGCCCAACTGCCGTAGTCATTGTACTGCGGCGGCGGCGTGATTTCCCGCAGGAGATAATACCCCGGTAAAATGCCCGCTTTTTCGATTTCCTCATCCGTTGGCCCCGTTGCCGAGGTGGTTATCGTCTTGATATAGCTCGCGTTCGCGAGAGCGGCTTCTTTGCCCGCCGTCGTTGCGAAGTTTATATGATCTTTATCGCACATCCACAGCTCAAACGTGGCATCGGCAAGCTGGCCGCCTTTCACGTCGTGCTTCGTCAGCTTGATATAACCGCCGCCCTTGTAATTTCTCAGTTCGAACGGGGTCGGTTTGCCGCTGGGATCCGTATCCTGCGAATACGTATGCATGGTTTCCTTGCTGTCTTCGATCGTAATGCCGAATTTCGGAGGATCGGCGGGATCAAAATGATAGTCCGATCCGCCCTCGAACGGGCTTCCGCCTCCGGGGGCTTCCTGCTCTATCAACACCAGATCCCACGCTTTATACGAGTTCGCGTACTGATATCTGATTTCGTCCGGAACCTTGTCCCAGTCGATAAGCTCGGCGTCGCGAGTATTATAGCTCATGCGGTAATCTCCAAGACCGGTTATGAGCGGATGCGGATCTCCGTATTCGTCATCGTTTCTGTTAATAGCGTATTGGCGGTACTTCACCAACGTCGCGGGCTCCGCCCAATCGGCGCCCCCGTAATAGAATGCCGATGCCACGTTGAAGTAATCGGTCAGGAACTCGCCCTCCCGAAGCTGCGCGGTATTGAAATCGTTTGATGTGACCAGCGCCAGCGGCTCGCCGTTCTTCATCGGGAACGCGTGATACGTCCCTTGCTCGTCCCGCCATGCCGGATAGACCTTAAAGGAGATATTGCCGAGCGAGCTGACGAGCTGATACGTGCTCGTTTCCGTTTTAAATTCGTAGCCGTTTTTAATGCCGTATAAGCGCGCCAATCTATCCTCGCCGTTTATCCCGCCGCCTTTGGCATAGTTGGAATTTCCGGCCGTTATTTCGATAGTTTCCGTGGTGTCCGCCGGACTGCTCGGAGGAATGACGACTTCAAACGTCGCGTCCTTATTGGACTCGTCCGGTATCTGCCCATTGGTCAAGTCGATAGCACTCGGCCTATCCCTCCACACGTGGAACGCGCCATTTTGCTCAAACTTTTCATTTTCAGGCAAGGATTGGCCGGGAGTTCCGTAAAACATCGGCGCCTGAACTTCCCTCACGACATATCTGCCCGGAGGAAGCCCCTTCGACGTACCGGAAGAAGACGCCGCCATCAGATCGGTGCCGATGTAAATCCTATCGACCAGTTTTCCCCGGTGATTGGGCGCCGCGGCATCGTAGAGATAGACGTAAAAGATGCAGTTGATCGTCCTCACGTCCTGCCACGTTGAAACGTCGTCATCGACGGTATTGAGTTTATAGCCCGCAGTGGCGTCGGTATCGTTCGCAAACGTAACCGGCAGTTTGTATATCCGGATGTGATGAGCTTCGATTTCGTTCTCGATTATCACCTCATCACCCACGGGGCGGGTTTCGCCCGGGCCCGGATTCGGCCTCGCACTCATGCTGAATTCATACGCCGTCCCATTGGCGTTCGGTGAAATGAAAAGGTAGAACTTCAGGGGCACATACTTCTGGCCAGCGTCGGGATCAGCTCCCGGAACCGCAGGAACCACCGTTTCTTCCATATAGTATGGCGCGTCCGCAGGATCCAAATACTTGATGTCGAAATATCCGCCTGTTCCCGAAGATATGCTGGCAGTACCCGCAGCCGGAGCGCTGCCGTCGCCGTTATTCAGCACGGCATTTTTGTTTGCGTCCACGGTGTAATATTTACCGCTTGCGCCTTTGAGCGTGAAACCCGCTCCCGGAAGCGGCGCCGTCGTGCGGTTCAAATCAACATCCCACTCGTCGAGTTCGCCTAATTTTTGGAATTTAATTGACGGCTTTTCAAGATTTGTCACATTGATCGCCGACACGATCGCGTTGACGCCGCCGGATTCGACCGGCGTAATATCGGCGGACGCGGTCGTTCCCCCGCTCACCTGATTATCCCAGTTCGACCCGTCAAAGACCGGCCAACCGTTCTGATTGATCGTGACCTTGAGTTTGGCGTTTGAGCCGACAAATTTCGGATCGGGGCTCTTTTCCGTCAGATAATAGGTTCCCGGCGTCAATCCCTTCAGGGACAGATTGCCCGAACCGTCGGTAGTGCCGCCGATGTCCGCGCCGCTCGCGTCCTTCGCGGGCGTCGTGCACGCCAAATCCGTATAGACGCCAAACACCGCTCCCGGAATCGCCGCGGAGGTTTTCGCGTTCGTCTTGTGGAGAGTAAGGTTGTTTTTCGGCACGTTGAGAACCGTAGCCGGCAGGTCTATGGCCGTGGCCGGCGTCGGAGCATTCCGATACTGAGCCGTCGTGATGGTAGTACGCGGTATCGCATACGCGGCTGTTTCGACCGTCGCCTTCGGTATCGAGGATTGGAACACTCCGCCGGAGCGTATCGCGGCGTCCGCCCAATACGGCGGCTCGATGAAATTCGTCGCGTTCGGAAGCGTCGTTTCGATAAAAGCGTAAGTTCCCGCGGGCAGCGCCACATTCGTTTTGAATATCCCACCGGCTCCTACCGAGGCGGTCACCGCAGGGGAAGCCGTCTGCTTATAATCCGCGCCGTCCAGCTTATAGACCGTAAACTTCGCGACCGATGTAACGGCGGTATCGGTACCCGTCGGGTTATCCCGCCGCACTTTCTCGCCCTGCACATAAGGCAAATATTTCCATACGAAAACACCAAGTTGGGCACTGTTACCCCACGTGATATTACCGCCGGAAACAGTTACGTTAACATTTGAGTTTGTGCCCTGACCGACCTTGATTTTGACTTCACCGGCCGTATGGTAATCGCTCTCTATCGCGGAAAGTATCGCTTCTTTCGGTATCGCCGCCTCTTTGACCACGTAATCGCCTGCCGGGACAAATTCGTCATAGACGCCATTCGCGGGAATGGTGATATTCTTCGTCCCTGTGCCGTTATTATACGAAGGCGGCCCCGTGACCGTAAATGTGCTGCCGACGGGGGTTCCGTCAGCGTTGAAATTCCTTATGCTGAGCCTGCCGAATTTCGACTTGTTGACAAGCCGTCCGGCGGTCATTCCCGCGGCCCCTTGTATCTGCGTCTGCTCGACCAGATCGGTGCTGATGGAAGTTGGAGAAGCGGCGTACGTCCCCGCGACGATCGTCAGCGATATCGCGCTCGACTGGCCGGCAGCCGGGTAGAGCCCGTATTTATCGACGGCTTTGTTCTGGGCTATATCGCTCGAAGAATCCAGCGACGGAATAGTCAAGCCGACTTCCTTCAGCCAATACGTGCCCGCCTCAAATGCCTGCTGGATAAAACCGCTCGTGTTTGAAATCTCGGTGTTGTTTACCGTGAAATCATAGGTACTCGCCGTCGAATAGGGTATCGTCAAAGCCGCGTCTTTATACAGCTTGTAATACACCGTAAACGCGCCCGTATTCGCCTGCGTCCCGTCCGGGTCGTAGAATACTTTCGCCGTGCGGAAACCGCCGTAATTATTATTGAAGAAAGCGGTATACGTACTCACGCTGCCGTTTGACGCCTGAACCGTCCTGTCGGTATTACCGGGCGTCGCGGGCTGGCCCGCGTTCACGCCGAACAGCACCAACCGGTCGGTCGCCGCCTTAGCTGTTTGCTTAATATAATACGTCGTCCCTACGGGCAAATTTTCAAAAAGCACATAGCTTCCGCCGGGATCCGCGCCGGCGACTGTCTGCGTCGCGAGAGGTGTCGTGTCGCTCTGCTGCGCGTAAATGCCGAGCTCCGCGTCTTGATAGCTCTCATACGTCGGCGGATCCTGATAGAGCTGCTGCCGTTTCACATATATCTTGACATAGCCGACCTTTTCCGAGGCATTGACCGCGTTGTAACGCTTCGACGGCGACGTATAATCAACGCCGTCTATCGTCATCTTGAATATGCCGTTGTCGTCGGTTACCACGACAAGCGCCCCGTCATTGTCCAGAGCGGCGGGCTTGTCGATACCCGCAATGCCCACGGTTTCCTTGAGGCGGTACGTTCCCGCTTCGATGTCGGTGAATTTCGCGAGCGAAAGCGTCGCGATCCCGTTCCCGAGAACAAGCTGCTGCGTCACAGGGGCGCCTTGCGGCGTCGAATCCGTTTCCGACGCGACCTTTTGCAGGCTAAACGTGACCGCGGATAACGAACCCTCTGCAAGCGAGGGATTATTTTCGTAGGTCTTGGCAAGGCCCGCGTGATACTCGCGTTCCAGATTGCTGAGTTTCAGTTTCTTTTGGATCGTGATCACCGGCAGCGTCGGTTCGCCCTGATACCAGCCAAACTTCACGTCCTTCGCCGAAGCGGGGCTCGTCCTGTTCGCGATCCCGGGGAAATATGTGTCGCTCGGGTCGTCAGTGACCGTCGCGGAATTGTTGACGGTCTGCACTCCCGAAATGATCTGCGGCATGTTTCTCAGATTTGTGTAATTATCTTTGTTGAAGATTACCGTCACGTAATAATTCTTTGACGTGATATATTTATCCGGCCCCGGCGGAAGAATATCAAAGCTGATCGTCTGCGCCGTGCCCGTATTTGCCGAAACGGTATGCTGCACGACGGGCCCCGTTACGGAACCTTCCCGTACGACGATGCTCGTCGGCGTTCCCGACGCGAGATATCCGGATAACGTATCCGTTACCGTGATTTTATCCATAAACATACGGCCGTAATCGGCGACGCTCTTATTCGTCTGGACGCTCAGTTGATACGTGATAGCCCAGTCGTCAGCCGCGGAACTGCTGTCCGGAATATCAGCGTAAGGACGTTCCTTTAGCGCCGTGAATTCCTGATCAGCCGCAGAACTCGGTGAAATGATGGTTTTGTCGACACTCCACGCCTCGTTCGCCTGCGCGGTAAGCGTGACAGTCGCCGAGTCGTTGTTCGCGCCGTCCGTTAAAATCGTCCCCGGCTTGCCCGCCGTAACGCCCGACGCTTCAAAGACATATGCCTTCACATCAAACGTGGTGCCGTCCGGCGTTATGCCGTTATCGAAATGGTAGTCGATATCGTAATCCGTAGCGAAAGAGCCGCCCGGCGCCGTCTTCCAAATCAGCAGCGCCTTATCCACCGTTACCTGAGCCCCATCGTAGCTAAAGGTGTAATTATCTTTCGCCTCGATGTACGCGTTACCGGTATCGCTGATATTCGTGTGTTTTCCGGGCCCATAATCTTTGTAGACCGGCACGATAATCAAAGCGCCGCCCGGCGTATTATTCGCGGACAGAGAAATATTGACTCTGGCGGTGGAGCCTGCCGGAGCCTCTCGGTTTTGAATAGGAGATGCCGTGAGCGTGAACTTCGTGCCGCTCGCTTTGAGTTTTCCCGTGTCTTTGACCGCGCGGGTCTGTTTACCCGGATCCTTACGCGGCGAAAGTTCCGCTTCCGCCAGCCGTTTTTCGTCCGTTTCGCCCGCCGTTTTCTCCACAGCGGAATCCCCGGGCGCCGCGCTGTTATCGGACGCCGTGGAAGGCGTTTGATCCGGTAGAGCTGCTGCGTCGGATCCGGTTACCGGTATGGCCGCGTTGCTCGGCGCCATGTTTGAAGCCACCGTTGCCGATGGTATCATGAGAGATACAATTAATAAAAGAGACAGCGCAAAAACAGCGCGTTGCTTAGTCTTACCCCTTGGCGTCCTGTTATTCATGATCTTACCCCATTCCTTGTTAGTACCGTTTTATAACTGATATACCATTCAGTTACAACGTTTTTCTCCACCGAAATCCCTGTCGGTGAGAAGATTTTTCTATCAGCTTATAATATCATTATAGAACATGAGAACGGAGTGTCAAGCGATATCGGTTATTTATTTATAATTTTTATTCATTAAAATCATTGAACATATTGCATTGTTTGTTTGATATATGGTTTTATTTGAAAATTTACTTGTGATACGATTCGCCGCTGTTTATCTTACCTGCGCGGTAAATCTGTTCGAGCAGAATGACGCGCATCAGTTGATGCGGGAACGTCATGGGAGAGAATGAGAGCCGGAAATCGGCCGCTTGTAAAACGTCGTCGGACAGCCCGAGCGAGCCGCCGATAATAAACGCGATGCTGCTCGTGCCGGAGGCCGAAAGCTCGCGTATCCGCCGCGCAAAACGTTCCGACGAAAGACTTTCGCCGCGTACGTCAAGGGCGATCACATACTGCGGGCCCACCCCGATCTTGCCGAGAATGGCGGCGCCCTCCGCGTTCTTCACGGCTTCCTCGTCCGCGCGTGACGCGTTCGCCGGCAGCCGCGCCTCCTTTGCTTCCGTTACCGTGATCTTCGCGTACCGCGAAAGCCGTTTCAGGTATTCCGCCGCCGCGTCCCGCAGATACGCCTCTTTCAGCGACCCGACGCATATGATGTTTATTTTTAGCATGTATCTATTATACACGTTTGCCGTGGGCGCATGGGGCACTCGGGAATGATTTTGTTACTCATCGCAGGCCAATTTTGCGCGCGGAGTTCACAAAAAACGATCTCTTATTTTTGCGTGCCCCACCGGGCTCTGCCGGGGCTTCGCTGCTCGCTCCGGCCGCTTCGCGGCTGCTGGCGCACCCCTCAGATCCCTTGGCAGAGGTACAGGAGCTTCGCCTGTTTTGCGCGGCTTCAGCCGCAGTGCAAAACAGGACAGCGTAGCGAGGCAACGCCGAGCGGAGGAGAGAGCGCAGCGAACGTTAGCTCCGTCGTACCTCGCACAACGAGGAGCGCAGGGCTTCGCCTGTTTTACGCGGCTTTAGCCGCAATGTAAAACAGGACAGCGAAACGAGCGCAGCGAGTGGAGGAGTGAGCGCA
>JAISEX010000135.1 GCA_031263875.1 Eubacteriales Family XIII. Incertae Sedis bacterium
GAAATATGAAAAAATAAAATTTTTTTGGTTTGGGATAAAAGGAGGACGGCACGGGGAGGATGGTCATGTTATGTTTCTTCTCGCGGCTTTTGTTTTTTGCGTGGGAAACGGGGACGCCGCAGGAAAGACGAATAGGTCGTATATCCTGCCCGCACAGTGGAGCCGGAGCGAGGTACGAGCGGAGGCGACGCGCAAGGGATCGGAGGGGTTAGTGTCCTGTGGCCTCTAAAACTTTACTCCTCTCCAGTCTGCTCCGTCATATTTCGTTGCCTTTTTGCCCCGAAGCTCTGCTTCGGCAGGCAAAACGGACAGCGAAGCGACCAAAGGGAGCGGAGGAGCGCCAACGACGCGTTGTCGGAACCCGCTGATACCACAAGTATCAACGGAACCCTCCGCCTCGTCTGACGAAAAAATCCTTGGCAATTACTGACAAGTTTTAGAGGCCACAGGGCACTAGCAGCCGCGAAGCGGCCGGAGCGAATGCGGAGCCCCGGAGAGCCCGGTGGGGCACTCAAAACTGATTTTGTCACTAACTCGTGTGATAATTCTACGCGCGAGCATGTACGAAAAACGGCCTCCTATTTTTGAGTGCCCCATGCGCCCGCAAAAATCAATATTTACAACCAGGCTACGCGTTACGTCCCGCCTTACGGCAGCACAGATACCCACGCCCGTTCCCCCACAAAACAACCGGGACGCTCCGCAGCGCGCCCCGGTATTATAATTATATGGTCAATTATGCGCGATTTTCCCGCGCGGCGTCCGTTTACGCGAAGGTAAACGTCGTGCCGGTCTTGCCCGCAAGCGCGTCCATGGCTCCGAACAGCGAGGTGATGATCGCCTTTTTGTCGGGATTGGCGCGGACGAAACGCATCGCCGCCATAACCTTCGGTAGCATGCTTCCGGGCGCGAACTGGTTTTCCTCGATGTACCGCGCGGCGGCCGCCACCGTCAGATGGTCCAGATCCTGCTGGTCGGGTTTGCCGAAATTGATCGCGACCTTGTCGACTTCCGTCAAAATCAGCAGCACGTCGGCGCCGATATCTTCGGCGAGCCGTTCCGAGGCCAGATCCTTGTCGATCACCGCGTCGACGCCCTCAAGGACGCCGTCGGGACGCTCGACCACGGGAATGCCGCCGCCGCCCACCGCGATCACGATCGTCGAATTCCACAGATTTTTGAGGGATTCAAGCTCAACGATGCGCTTCGGATCGGGCGACGGTACCACGCGCCGCCAGCCGCGGCCGGAATCCTCGATCATATGATAGCTCTTTTCCGCTTCAAGCTGCTTGGCCTCGTCCTCCGTATAATAGAGTCCGACGGGCTTCGTCGGGTTTAAAAACGCCGGATCGCGCCGGTCCACCACCGTCTGCGTCAGCAGGCACACCACGGGGACGCTCTTGTTGCGCAGATTGAATTCGTGGCGCAGCGATTTTTGCAGATGGTAGCCGATATAGCCCTGCGACATCGCGCCGCATACGTCGAATGGCATGACGGGCGTCACGTCGGCGGCCGTTTCAAAGGCGAGCAGGATCTGCCCGACCTGCGGGCCGTTGCCGTGGACGATGGCGATTTCGTAGCCGGACATGCTGATATCCGCAATGCATTTGCACGTCTTTTTCACGACTTCGAGCTGTTCCTCGGCGGTGCCGGTAGAACCCTTCGTCTGTAACGCGTTCCCGCCGAGAGCGATGACCATTCTCGCGGGATTTTGAATATCGTGTATCATAAAAATTGTTTCCTCTGTCTTTCTGTTGCCGGACAACTCCATTACATTTCAATTGTTTTATATATTATAAATATAATGGAACTTGCCCGACACTCTTCTCGGCACTTTTATTATATCGCGTCGCGCGCGAGCGGGCAGCTCATGCAGCGCGGGCCGCCTCTGCCTCTCGCAAGCTCGGAACCGTTGATTTCGAGCACCTCGATGCCGTTTTTCCGCAGCGATTCGTTGGTGCGCTCATTCCGCGAATACGTCACGACGACGCCCGGTTCGATGGCAAGCGTGTTGGTGCTGTCGTTCCACTGCTCCCGCGCCGCGTCGACGGCATCTCCGCCGCCGCTCTCAATCATCCTGATCGAATCGAGATGCAGGCTGTTCTTCAACGCGGAATTCAGATCGACTTCCGTCTGTATCTTTATATCGCCGTCCGCGCCCGGGAAGATGCGGTAGACCTGAATGCGGTCGACGATCCCCGGATAGATCGTGAACGCGTCCCGGTCTATCATCGTGAACACCGTATCGAGATGCATAAATTCGCGCAGGGCCGGAAGCCGGATCGCGAGGATTTCCTTTATCTCCGGGCATTCCGCGAAAAGTTTCCGCGCAAGCGCCTCGATAGCGGCAGCCGACGTGCGCTCGCTGCACCCGATCGCCACGACCTCCGACGAGAGGACGAGAGTGTCGCCGCCCTCGATATTCGCGGCCTGACGCTCGTCGTACCACAGCCTGCCCTCGTTGACGGCAAAGAGCGGATGATTCTCGTAAATGTACCGGACGAGAAGCGGTTCGCGCCTCCGCGCCTCCGTCAGCATCTTGTTGATGCAGTAACCGTTGCCGATCACGGCAGCAGGATCGCGCATAAAGTAGAGATTCGGGACCGGATCGATATACATCGGATAATCTTCCGTGAAATAACTCCAGAGATCCTTGTCGAATTCGATGTTATCCACCTCGGACTTCAGCAGGCCGGCTATCGCGATGTCCGTCACCTCCGCGGCGGCCTTCGACGCGATGAATTCCACCAGCGATTCCTTCAGCGACGTGTTTTGGATATGCGTTAATTCGATGACGTCTTTCGCGAACTTCCGTTTCAGCTCATTATCGGCCAGCACCTCGGTCAAAAGTTTCTCGATGTAGAGAACCTCCACACCGCGGCCGCGCAGGATATCGGCGAACTCGTCATGCTCTATGCGCATCTGCTTCAACCACGGTATATCGTCAAAGAGCAGAGAGCGCAGCAAATCCGGCGTCAATTTGTCAAGTTCTCTCCCCGGTTTATGCAGCAATACAGCTCTCAGTTTTCCGATTTCAGATCTGATATTCAGTTGTACAGTATCACTCAATGTTAGTACCTCCGTTTTTATCGGTAAGTGGCAGTCTCCGCTCGTTTTTTTCGCTCACGGAAACCTAATATCTACGTCCTATGATATAGGCTGAATGCGCATTTTGCAATGAATTTGGCGAAAATGAATAGTAAAATAAAGTATGCGCATAAAAGCCGCCCCAACGTGCATAAAAACGGCGTTTTATGTATAAACATTTAATGGGAACCGCTGTTTTGCGGCGCGCGAGGCGGTAAATTGCGGCCGGTGATCTCGAAAAAATCGGCGATGATTTTTTGCCAAATGAGGCGAGGGGATTTGCCACTGAAAGAGCGGATTGGCAAGCCGGGTCAACTTATGCGGGCGCATGGGGCTGTTTCGCGGTTGTTCATAAAAGATATTCTCAGAAATCTTCGCCGTGCTGACTTCCATGTTTTTCCTTGCGTCTCGAAACAGCCCCACCGGGCTATCCGCTCCAATTCCGCTTATGCTATCGCTGTCATTCCGGGCTTACCCCGGAATCCCCCAGACCGGGGTATCGATGTGAGCATAGTCTGCGGAATTTCTGCTGCTATCCCTTGCGCGGGACATACGCGATCTTCCCGAGCCGTCCCCGTAAAATCTTTCATCGTGATCGAAGCCGCACTACCCATGCGGGCAAAGTCCACGCCCCGCCCGTCCTTACTCCGGCGTACCGGTCACCTCACAAACGACAAAATAAGCGAGAAGGGACGCGGGCGTGAGCATCATTCCCGTGCCGTCCTTCTCCCCCAAACCCCGGAATAAGGTATAATAGATCATATGATAAACAAAACGAATTTCAATATAAAAGAAGTGACCGGATGCCTCGGCGGGGAATGTTACCTCGTCGTTTCCGGTAATAAGACCGTGCTCTGCGATACCGGCTTTTCATTTGCCGCGCCGCAGGCGGCGTCGAATATCGCGGAAGCGACCGGCGGCGCCGGCCCCGATTATATCGCGCTGACGCACGCCCATTACGACCACGCGGGCGGAGCCGCTTATCTCAAAAGCGTGTTCGGGAACGCGGCGGTGATCGCGAATTCCCTCTCGGCGGACATCTTCGCGCGGCCCGGAGCGCTGCGCGTTATGCGCGAATTAAATGCCTCCGCCGTGGAAGAAGCGCCGTGCCGCGATCCCGACGCCTCGCGCGGGCACGGCGATATGCTCGACCGCTTCAAGGCCGACATCCTCGTGCCGGGGCCGGAAGATTACACCGTCGCGCCGGATCTCGTCGCCATAGCCGCGCCCGGCCATACGCGCGACACGACCAGCTACTATTTTGAAGACCTCGGCCTGCTGTTCGCGACTGAAACCACGGGCGTAGTCGCGTGCGGCGCCGTCGTGCCGACCTTTATCACCAGTTACGCGCAGAGCCTCGACGCGGCGAGCCGTATGGAGGAGATCGCCGCGCCGTCTATCCTGTCGCCGCATTACGGGCTTCTGTCGGGAGATGACGCCCTGCTGTTTCCCGCGCGGGCCCGCGAAGCCTGTGAAGTCTTTGCGGATTTTGTGCTGTCCCGCCACCAAAGCGGTATGACGTACGACGAAATAGTGCGCGCTATCCACACCGCATATTACGACGCACTTCTGCTGCCAACGGGCAAACAGCCGCTCGCGGCCTTTATCACCAACGCGAAGGCCGTGATCCCGCGCCTGATCGCGGAACTGGAATAAAATCGGAAGTTTTTCTTTTCCGACTGATCGCACCGAGTGGGATGATATATCGCTGGATACGTAGCGTGTGCGGCGCTTACCCGAAAAACCCCGCAATATCCTCCGGCAGCGGCGCTTCTATCGTGATGCGTTCGCCCGTGCGCGGATGCGCGAAGGTAAGGCTGCGCGCGTGTAATACCTGACGCGGCGCACAGGCCACGGTGTCCGCGTCGCCGTAGAGCGTATCGCCGAGCACGGGATGGCCGATATGCGCGAAATGGACGCGTATCTGATGCGTGCGCCCCGTTTCGAGGATCACCTCGAGCGTCGTGTAAGCCCGCGAAATGCCGCCCGCGCCATGCGGAAGCCGCGCGCAAACCCGGTAACGCGTCACCGACGGCGCTCCGCCCTCCGTGACGGCCCGGCGCGGCGAGCCCTCCGCTTCCAATTCAATCGGTAAATCGATAACGCCCTCATCATTTGCAACAATGCCGTCCACCGCGGCGAGGTACTTCTTGACGGTTTCTCCCCGGCCCGCCTGCGCCGTAAAATCGTTCTGCGCGTGTGAGTTCTTCCCGACGAGCAACACGCCCGACGTACCCATATCGAGCCGGTTGACAAAGCGCGGCTTGTAGCTTTCCCCGCGGCTTTGCATATGGGCGACGACGCCGTTCGCGACCGTGCCGGACGGATGACCTTTTGTCGGATGCACCACCCTGCCGGGCATTTTGTTCAGCGCGAGCAGGTCATCGTCCTCGTATAACACGTCGAGGGGGATATCCTCAGCCTCGATATGCGTGGTTTCCGCGGGATAGACCAGCCCGATCACATCGCCCGCGGAGGCGCGGCAGACAAAGGCGGAGCGCTGCCCGTTCACGTACACGCTGCCCGAGCCGCCCGCATTCTGGGCATCCCGTATATCGTGAACGATGGAACGCATCAGCCGGCGCGACACGCCCGCGTTGTGGCGCAGCACCGCCCGCACCGTCATACCGTCCTGCTCTGGGCGCGTTTCACATATCAAATCATAGCGTGGAATCAATTCTTTCTCGTCTTCCATAGCGGCCTCTCTCATGAGATTCACAAAAGTTTCTGCTTGACCGTGTCCCAAAAATCGTATTTTTTGAAGCGTAATATGGTCACGGCCTCCTCCGTAAAGCCGAGGCTGACGCCCCGCAGACCGCGGTATTCGTACTCGTCCCCGTCGACGGTCACGAGGATCTCGTCGGACTTCGGGTATTCGGGGAATATCCCGATGGTCTTATCCGGCGGGAGCAGTATCCCCGAGGTAAACGAGCGGTACGCCGTCGAGTTGATCGGCGCGATCGGCGTGAGTTGGAGCAGATCGAGGCGCGGATCGACGATGCAGCCGCCGAGCGAGTAATTGTAGGCGGTGCTGCCCGCGGGCGTGGAAACCACGACGCCGTCGCCGCAGAATTGTTCGATAAAACTATCGCCGATAAAAATATTCAGGTGAGCCGAATGCGAACGCCCGCCGCGGATAGCGATCTCGTTCAGTCCTTTCAGGCGCACGTCTTCGCCCGCCCCCTCAGCGGCGTTGATGTCAGCGTAGACTGTCCTATAAATCTGCTTCGAGTAATTCCCGCGCGCATAATTGGCGACAAACTCGTCAAGCCCCCTGCTCGACACGTCCTGAAAAAAACCGAGATGGCCGGTATTGACGCCGGCAATGGGTATCTTCGGGAAATCGTATTCCGCGAGCATGCCGAGTAGCGCCCCGTCGCCCCCCACACACACGATCAGTTCGGCCGCCGGATCGAAGCTGCCTGACACGGCATAACCCGCCGTTTCAAACTTCTGGCGAAGCTGCCGCATCACGCGCCGGGAACCCGGCAGGTCGTTACCCGCCAGCAGTATCGCGCCTTTACCGTTCATCGTACCGTCACCGCCCCGCTTCCGTTACACCAGCGCGTCGAGGCGGTCAACGAGGTCCG
>JAISEX010000171.1 GCA_031263875.1 Eubacteriales Family XIII. Incertae Sedis bacterium
CTGCTTGATATACGGTTTTTCTTCCGTTATCTTATCGATGAAACGGGCCTGACCGACGCGAAGGATACGAAGGACGTCAAAATTGACGATATCCGGCAGGTGCGCGCCGTGGACGTGAATCTCTTTATCGATTACTGTCGCCGGTACAGCAAAAAAAATGGCGATACCGTCTACGTCTACCACAACGACAATAAATCGCTCGCGCGCAAGCGTTCGTCGGTGTCCGTGCTGTTCAAGTATCTCTACCGCGACGAGCTCGTGGAGAAGAATATTACGGACGGATTCGACCCGATACGGCTGCCGAAGGCCGGCGACAAGGAAATAAAGGCGCTTCAGGACGACGAGGTTATGGTAATGCTCGACGCCGTGACGAGCGGAACGGGGCTTTCAAAGAAGGAAAAGCAGTTCTGGGAAAAGACGAAATACCGCGACAAGGCGATACTCGTCCTTTTCGTCACCTACGGGCTGCGCCTCTCGGAATTGCGCGAACTGAACATCTCATCGTTTAATTTCGGGCGCGAGGAATTCAAGATATTCAGAAAGCGCGGGAAGGAAGCGACTATGCCGCTGAACAACTCCGCGCTGCGCGTTATCCGCGATTATATTGACAACGAACGCCCGTCCGCGGACAGCATTCCCGCAAACGAACGCAACGCCCTGTTTCTCTCGCTTCAGAAAAAGCGGTTGACGGAGCGGCAAATACGCGAACTCGTGAAGAAATACACGGGGATCGCTCTCGGCACGGACCGCCGGTCCGCCTACAGCCCGCACAAGCTGCGCGCGACCACCGCGACCTCGCTGATCGAGCGCGGGAATTCCATTTTCGACGTGCAGGAGCTTTTGAGCCATGATAATATCACGACGACGCAGCTCTACGCGGCTCACCGCCGGAACGCGAAACGTGAGCTTATCCGCGATATGGAATGGGAAACCGAATTTGAAGAACAGAGCATGAAGAAAGATATTGATGGATAAATATTATGGATAAACAGGAATTTTTGCAGACTCATTACGGCATAAGCTCCGCGCTGACCGAGGCGGCGGCGCAGGCTGAAGCGGGCGTGCTCAGCGCGTTTGCGGCCATTGAGGAAACCGCGGAACTCTGCCAATACAAGGTTTTGTCGGCATTCCGCAAAAACCGGATCGCAGACACGCATTTCGCGTGGAACACGGGTTACGGCTACGACGACGCGGGCCGCGCTGCTGTAGAGCGCGTCTACGCCGACGTTTTCGGGACCGAAGCGGCGCTCGTCCGGCCGCTGATCGTCAACGGCACCCACGCCATTTCCCTGGCGCTGACGGGCGTGCTGCGCCCCGGTGACGAGCTTATCTACTGCACGGGCGCTCCCTACGACACGATCCGTCCCACCATCGGGCTGTCCGGCGAGGGCATGGGCTCTTTGCGCGAATTCGGCATCACCTATAAACAGGTCGAACTTTTGCCGGATGGCGCCATCGACCATACTGCCGTCAAACGGGCGCTGACGCCCGCCACACGCGTTCTCGCCCTGCAGCGGGCGACCGGTTATAGCGACAGAGCGGCCCTTACCATGCCCCAAATCGGCGATTTTATCGACTTTTGCCGCGAACTCGACTCCGGCATTATTTTCGTCGATAACTGTTACGGCGAATTTCTCGACACGAATGAACCGACCGAACGCGGCGCCGACCTGATCGCCGGCTCGCTTATCAAAAATCCCGGCGGCGGGCTCGCGCTTTCCGGCGGCTATATCGCGGGGAAACGCGATCTGATCGAAAAAATAGCGTACCGCATGACGGCCCCCGGCATCGGCGGCGAATGCGGCCTCACGTTCGGGCAGACGCGCAGCGTGCTGCAGGGCCTGTTTATTGCCCCGCACGTCGTCGCGGGAGCGCTGAAAGGCGCCGTCTTCTGCGCCCGCCTCTTTGAAAACCTCGGCTTTTCCGTCACTCCGCGCTGGAACGAGGCGCGCAGCGATATTATCGAAACCGTGCGGCTCGGAAGCCCCGAAGCGCTTATCGCGTTTTGCGAGGGGAGACTGGCGGCTTCACCCGTTGACAGTTACGTGAAACCGGAACCGTGGGCGATGCCCGGCTATGACGACGAGGTCATTATGGCGGCCGGGGCCTTCGTTCAGGGCTCCTCCATTGAATTATCGGCTGACGGCCCCCTGCGGGAGCCGTATAATGTGTATTTTCAGGGCGGACTGACCTATGAGCACTCCAAGATCGGAGCGCTTTCGGCGGCCCAGCGCCTGATGGATAAAGGATTGTTATAATTATGGATACCAACTCGACCAACAACACGGCAGACCGGCGCGAAAGGGCGGTGCGCATCACGCTTGCCATCGTCAAATTCGCCGTCCTGCTGTTTATTATTATCGGCATACCGCTGCTGATCTATCTGAAATACCCCGGAATATTGGATAATTTCAAGAGCCTCGACAGCATCAACGCCTTGCTCGACAAATACCATACCAAGAGCATGTTCATCTACATCGGCATGCAGGTGGTACAGATCGTTATCGCCTTTCTGCCCGGTCAGGCGCTCCAGCTTGCGGCCGGCTATGCGTATGGCTTCTGGGCCGCTTTGCTGCTGTCGCTCGTGGGCATCACCATCGGGACGATCGCTACCTTTTATATCGGCAGGATATTCGGCAAGGACATGGTCTATCTCGTCTTCGGCAAAGAGCGTCTTGAGCGCTTTATTACGCTGCTGAACTCGAGGAAAGCCTATATCGCGGTGTTTCTGCTGTATCTGTTTCCGGGCATACCCAAGGATGTCTTTTCGTATGCCGCGGGCATATCCGAGATGAAAATGCTGCCCTTTACGATAATCAGCATTGTGGCGCGCACGCCGGCGCTGGCAATGAGCCTCGTCTTCGGCAATATGCTGTATAAACGCAGCTATATCGGAATGGCTATCGTGGCGGCTGTCGTCATCACCATTGCCGTCGTATGCGCGGTAAAGCGCAAACGCGTGTACGCGATAATCGACAAACTGCACAACCGCTTCTCGAAACGAAAAAAGGGCGGCGATAATTGATGGTGTACGCTAACCGCTGAAATTTCAACAACAAGAGACGTTACTGCCTTATAAGGCGCTCGGAAACGGGCGCCGTTTTCTTACGCGCGTTTTACAGAAATATTAATAATGAAACATTTGTTCGAAAACCCTTGACGGCGAACGCGCGTTTTGGTATGATAAAATCACGATGTGAACAGATGTTTCAGAGAGGGCTTCGGGAGGTACGAACATGATGCAGAGCAGACCGCATAAAACATACCGCATAGCGTCAAAATTCAGGTTTTCGGTGTTTATTATACTGATAATAAGCGCGCTGATCGTCGGCATCTACTTTATCAACGCCGGGGGCGTCTTTGGCGGCGAACAGCCGCGCTACGAGCTCGTGGATATACAGCCGGGCGATACGGTATGGAGCATCGCCGCCGAACACGCCACGGACGGCGACGATATCCGAACCCTGGTCCGTGAAATACGCACCGCAAACGATTTGGGGAGTGAAGTAACGATATACGCGGGCGGAGTTTTGAAAGTGCCGGTGGGGTGATGATGTTTTTGTGGCGGCTGGGTTGCAGTTACCGTTTGGCGGGTATATAATTATGTAACGACATTGTTGTCACGCGGAGGCGGTGCTTTATTATGAATACAGTTGCAAAAACAAAACACATTAATATCAGAACGACCGAGCAGGAATATAGGGCGATTCAATCGCTCGCTAATTTTCGCGGTAAAACCATATCGTCATTGATAGTAGACGCTCTGTGGGATCAAGTTGAAGATTGGGAAGACCTGCGAGCTATTGAGAACTACGAAAAATGCCACCAAGATGAACCGACGATCTCTCATGACGCCTTAATGAAAGAGCTTGGACTTGCATGACGACCCGGTATACGCTTGAATGGTCACCGGCCGCAAGCAAGGAGTTTCGGAAACTTGATAAAGATACACAACGCAGAATCGACAACTATTTACGTACGCATGTGGACGGATCGGTGAATCCGCGGTCTGTCGGTAAAGGATTGTCTGAAAACCGTGTCGGCTATTGGCGGTACCGGATAGGGAATTATCGCGTCATTTGCAAAATCAAAGACGATATATGCGTTGTTCTCGCCATCGGCGTCGGCCATCAAAACAAGGTTTATTCATGAATTCACTACTTGAATATCGCGGCAATGTTGAATATAGTGCGCCGGATCATTGCGTCCATGGGAAGATAATCGGAATATCCGCATTGGTAACGTATGAAGGCGTCGATATCTCATCGCTGGAAGAAGCATTTAAGGACAGCGTTGATGACTATATCGAGTTTTGCGAGGAAAAAGGCATAGCACCCGAAAAAGAATATTCCGGCCGCTTTCAAATCAGGACCATGCCGGAAATTCATAAGTTTTACGCTGATTACGCGGCTGTCAAGGGCGAGAAGCTGAATACCGTCGTTTCGAGAGCGCTTGTAAACTTTTGTTTTTGGGAATAGAATGAGATAAGAGTTGCTGCGCATCATAATCACAACAGTAATGCTTTGGGAGTAAATGCGGAAAGAATACTTCAGACACTTTTATAATAATTGTAGCTGAACAAGGTTTAAATGCTTCAGGTGCTAATGCTTTGAGAATAGAGAGGTAGATAACAACACTCGCGGAAAGAATACTTTGGAATAGATGAGATAAAAATTACTGCCATAATATTTGAAGAACGAATCTATTTCCATAATAATTACGGAGGAACGGTGTTTCAGCGCTTAATGTTTTGGGAATAGATGTGTAGGTAATGGCGATTATAATACCTACAGAACACATCTATTCCCAAAACATTGATTTTAGGAATAGATGAGAAT
>JAISEX010000201.1 GCA_031263875.1 Eubacteriales Family XIII. Incertae Sedis bacterium
ATTATCCATTAAATAAGGCCCGATATCGCCGCACCCAATCCGCTGCGCACTGCATCAGAAATCGAGCGATACGGCCGTTTCCTCTATGGCAAGCCCGGCTTTGTATTTTTCCATATACGCGCCGAAGCCTTCAATATCCCCGGCGACGGGATCCAGACAGCTTCCGGTCAGGCCGGCAAAGACGCGTCCGTTCAGAAACTCGGCGAGGCTCTCGCTCTTATCCGCGCGCACGCTAAAGGCCGCCAGCAAAGCGATGCCCCATGCGCCGCCCTCTCCCGCGGATTCCATCAGCGCCACGGGCACGCCGAGCGCCGCCGCCATAAAGCGCTGCGCGGTCACGGGCGATGTAAACAGCCCGCCGTGAGCCAGCATCTTCTCAAGCGCGACACCCTCCTTTTTCAGCAAAATATCCATGCCGATCTTCAGCGTCGCCATGCACGAATAGAGCAGGCTGCGCATAACGTTCGCGGCGTCGAAACGCGCCTCGGGCGTGCGCACCAGCAGCGGGTTCCCGCGTGTAAATCCGGTCACCGGCTCGCCGGAGAAATAGTTGACGGAAACGACGCCGCCGCAATCGGGCTCGCCCCGCAGCGCTGCCTCGTAGAGCTTGTCGTACAGCGCCGATTTTGGCACCTCGCAGCCGAAGGTTTTGAGCAGATCATCCGTCAGGCGTACCCACGCGTCCAGATCGGTCGTACAATTGTTGCAATGCACCATCGCGACGGGATCGCCGCAGGGCGTCGCGACGATGTCGATTTCGGGATACACGGCGGATAAATCGCGCTCGAGTACCGTCATGGCGAATATCGAAGTGCCCGCGGAAACGTTTCCCGTGCGCGGCGCGATGCTGTTCGTGGCGACCATGCCCGTGCCCGCGTCGCCCTCGGGCGGGCAGAACGGAACGCCCGCGCCAAACGCGCCGGTCGGGTCGAGCAAAAGCGCGCCTTCTTCGGTCAGTTTTCCGGCCTCTACGCCCGCCGGAACGATCGCCGGCAGCGCCTCACGCAGTCGCCACGCGTAGTTTTTATCCGCTATCAAATCCGAAAAAGTTTCGATCATACGACCGTTATAGCCGCCGGTTTCGGGATCGACCGGGAACATGCCGGAGGCGTCGCCGATGCCGAGGACTCGTTCGCCCGTCAGTTTCCAATGGACATAGCCCGCCAGCGTCGTGAAAAACTCCAGCCGCTCCACGTGTTCCTCACCGCCGAGGATCGCCTGATAGAGATGGGCGATGCTCCAGCGCTGCGGAATATTAAACCGGAACGCGTCGGTCAGGCGCGCCGCAGCCGCTTCCGTGGTCGTATTACGCCATGTGCGGAAGGGAACGAGCAGTTCGCCGCTGCGGTCAAACGGAAGATAGCCGTGCATCATCGCCGAAACGCCGGCGGACGCCGCGGTCGTCAGTTTTACGCCATATTTCTCGGCGACATTATCCGACAGATTCTTGAAGCTGCCGCGCACGCCGTTCCACACGTCGTCCAAGCCGTACGTCCACACGCCGTTCTCGAAGCGGTTCTCCCAGTCGTGAAACCCGACGGCGAGCGGCATATGGTCCGCGCCGATCAAAACGGATTTGATCCGGCTGGAACCGAGCTCGATACCGAGGGAAGTTTTCCCGTTACCGATGTGTTCCTGCGCGATATTGATACTCGTCCTCCCGTCATTCATGTGACGCGCTTCCTGTTCCGGTAGGCGAGAATAATGCTCTGCAGGACGATAAAGAAACAGAGCATAAAGCCGACGGTAATGCCCTGCCACCACGGGCCTTTCAGCTTGAGCGCGACGACGATCAGCTTGATCGTTTCCAGCGACAGAACGCCGAACACCGTCCCGATCACGTTGCCGACGCCGCCCGTCAGCAGCGTGCCGCCGATAATCGACGCCGCGATCGCGCTCATCTCCGCGGTGGTGAAGTGCGCCACGTCGCCCGACCCGACGTGCATCAGATACACGAAACCCGCGATGCCCGACAGCACTCCGCACACCACGTACGAGAAAAACTTCGTGCGTTTCACGTTGATGCCGAGCATCAGCGCGCTTTGGCTGTTGCCGCCGACCGCGTAGAGATTACGGCCAAACCGCGTCCATTTCAGCATCACGAAGATAGCGATCACGACTATCAGCGCGATAATAACGCCGAGTTCCAGCGTTGCGGGAATAAACTTACCGTTTTTCGCGATCTTGCCGAGCGCAAACATCGGGATGTCGATCTTCCGGAACGCGTTAAACGATTCGTGCTGTAAGGTCAGCGGATCCCTCTGCAGCATGGTCGTCATGCCGCGCGCCAGGAACATGCCCGCGAGCGTAATGATAAACGGCTGGACCTCCAGATAGGAAATGAGAAATCCCTGGATCGCCCCGAACGCGAGGCCGATCGCCAGCGCGAGCAGCAGCGAACCCACGATGCCAAAGCCGCCTTTGTCGAGGCTGACGAGGCAGCTCATGCACACAAAGGCGGTCGCGCCGCCGACGGAAATATCGATGCCGCCCGCGACCATCACGACGCTGAGCCCGCAGGAGATAATAAGCAGCGCCCCGTTGTTATTAAACAGATCGAAAAACTGGTTCGGCGTAAGAAAACTGCCGCCGAAAAACGCCATGGAAAGCCCGTACATCAGAATGAAGATGCTGATCGTTATCGTGAGCAAGAGCGCGGTGTCGGTCAGCGGCTCTCTGCGTTTCAGCGCGCTTTCGGGCCGCCTGTCTTTACGCAAAATCGAATTCAGCAGTGAATGCAGTTCGGCCATATTACATCCCCTCTTTAAGGCGCGGAGCCTTGTGCCGCGAAAAGACGGCGCCAAACGTCCTCACGACGCCGTTTTTAATGACCGACGAGCTCGTTAAGGTGACGATGATAATGATGAATACCGCCTGCCAGAACTTGAGGCTGTCGGACGGGACGCCGAGCGTATACAAGGTGTCCATCAGGAATTTGATCGTGTAGGCGCTGATAATCGACCCCGCCATATTGAACCGCCCCCCGCCGAGGGCGTTGCCGCCGATCGCCACCGCCAAAATCACGTCCATTTCAATGCCGAGATCGAGCTTTTCGTAATTGATATTCCCGGTCCGGCTCGCCCCGATAAACCCGACGACCGCCACGCACACGCCCATAATGACATAGGTGATGAATTTGATCCGCACGGGGTCGAGCCCGTTCAGGCGCGCCGCGTGGAGATTTATCCCCACCGTCTGCGTGTAGAGGCCGAGATTCGTGAATTTCAGCACGAGCGCGATAACGATAATGCACGCGGCCGTGATAAAGATAGGCGTGGGAATGGAAACGCCGGGGATATTATTGCCGAAATACTTGAACTCCCGCGCGTCGACGTTGCGGATCATGCCGCCGCCGATCCAGTAGGCGATCTTCCTCCCCGCCGTGAATAAAATCAGGGTCGCGACCATCGGCTGTATCTTGAAAACGGAAACCAGAATGCCGTTAAACGCGCCGAAGACCATCGACACCAGCACGCAGACGAGGAAGGCCACGATAATCGGAGCGTGCATATCCACCACCGCGGTTTCGTTGCCGCAGAGCACGCGAAGCACCACGCTGCCCGCGATCGCCACCGCCGAACCCACGCTGATATCCTGCCCGCCGGACGACGAGGTCACGAGCGTCATACCGATCGACAAAATGGCGATTTCGGAGCCGCTGTTCAGAATGGTGACAAGCCGCCCCTGCATGGAGGGATAACCGTCGTTGTTCGTGATGATGTTTATCGACAGGACGTCGGCGTCGATAAAAATCAAATTGACCAGAAGCAGGATGAAAAATGCCAGCAAGGGAAGCAAGAGTGGCGTTTTCGCGATTTTCCCCGGCAGCGCCCGCGCAAGGGCCGCGCCTCTTTGCGGAAGCGTTTTGACATATGCTTTTGATTCAGACATCTTCCGCCACCCCTCCCGCGATCGTATGCATAATCTTCTCCTGCGTCATATCCGCGCCGCGCAGCTCGCCCACCACATTGCGGTCGCGCATCACGATAAGGCGGGAACAGACGCGCAGCATTTCCTCGATTTCCGAGGAAATAAACGTGATGCTCATCCCTTCCTGCGCGAGTTTCAAGACGAGTTTTTGTATCTCGACCTTCGTCCCGATATCGATACCGCGCGTCGGTTCATCCAAAATAAGATATTCGGGATGCGTCAGAAGCCAGCGCGCGAGAATCACCTTCTGCTGATTGCCGCCGGAGAGCGATTTGACCGGCGTGTCGGCGGAAGCGGTCTTAATGCCGAGCATCTTGATGTATTCGTCGGCAAAGGCGCGCGCCTCCGCTTTGGAAAAAGGCCGAAAGAAGCCTTTCATCACCTGCAGCGCGAGGATAATATTATCGCGCACCGACAGCTCGCCGATAATGCCGTCACGCTTGCGGTCTTCCGCCAGATAACCGATGCCGTTTTTCATCGCGTCTATCGGCTTTGCGATCTTGATCTTTTTGCCGCCCACGCGGATATTGCCGCCCGTCACCCGGTCCGCCCCGAAAATCGCGCGGACGCTTTCGCTGCGGCCCGAGCCGAGCAGACCCGTAAACCCGTTGACCTCGCCCTTTCCGATCCTGAAATTGAACGGCTTGACGCCGGCCGCGCTAGAGAGCTTATCCGCCTCATAGACGGGATCGCCGACGCCCGGCAGTTCCGTCTGGAGATTGCGCACGTCGGTCAGGACATCGAGCTCCTTGCCGAGCATTTTCGCCACCAGTTGCACGCGCGGCAGATCCTTTATCTCATAGTCGCCGACAAGCTCGCCGTTGCGCAGCACCGTGATCCGGTCGCAGACCTCATAGACCTGTTCGAGAAAATGCGTCACAAAGATAATCCCGACGCCGCGCTTTTTGAGTTCGCGCATCAGCGAGAAAAGTTTCGCGACCTCCTGCTCGTCGAGCGAGGACGTCGGCTCATCGAGGATCAGCGCCTTGCAGTCCATATCGACGGCGCGGGCGATCGCGACCATCTGCTGCACCGCCAGCGAACAGTTCGCGAGCTGCTGCGTCGGTTTCGCCGGAATGCCGAGATTGTCCAGTATCTCCTTCGCCCGTTTCTTCATCGAGCCCCACCCCACGAGGGTGTATTTCCCGCGGCCGATAAACATGTTTTCGGCAACGGTCAAATTCGGGCACAGCGTAATTTCCTGATACACCGTGCTGATGCCCAGCGTCTGGGCCTCCTGCGGCG
>JAISEX010000285.1 GCA_031263875.1 Eubacteriales Family XIII. Incertae Sedis bacterium
GAGATGTGGGCTTTGCCCGCATGTTCCCGCGCAAGGGATCGGAGGGGTGCGGTAGCAGCCGCGGCGCGGGTGTTGCTGCGAAGTAACGTGGAGAAACGGAAGAATGCAGCGACTCACATCTCAAGCGTTTGTCCGGAGCGCCGGGGCCGGAGCCCCGCAGAGCCCGGTGGGGCTGTTTTACTGTGTTTGAAATTTTCTTATTGCTAAATTTTTAACAATTGGTCTATCCCTACTTATTTCAGAACAGCCCCATGCGCCCGAATTATTTATGCAATTGCTCCAGTTCTTCGGTCTGGGGGATTGCGGATCAAGCCCGCAATGACAACGATGGCCATAATTTTTCTTAATATGAAATTATGGAACGCAAGAAGTCTCGCCAAACTATTCCCGCGAAAACCGCAGCAACGACCCTGCGCCATCTGCGCAAAATCCGGCCTGCAGCCCGCCTATTCCATAAGCGACATCACATCGGTGTATTCCAGACCAAATGCCTCTGCGACCCCCGCGTAGACGCACTTGCCGTGGAAGATGTTCACGCCCGTGCGCAAGCAGGGATTTTCGCGAACGGCTTTCGCCAGTCCCTTGTTCGCGATTTCGAGGCCGGGCCGTATCGTCGTGTTTACCAAGGCGAGCGTGCTCGTCCGCGCGACCGCCCCGGGCATATTCGCCACGCAATAATGCACGATGCCGTCGAGAATAAATATCGGTTCTTCGTGCGTCGTCGCGTGCGTGGTTTCAAAGCAGCCGCCCTGATCCACGGCCACGTCCACCAAGACGCTGCCCTCGCGCATAAGCGACAGATCGCTCCGGTTCACCAGCTTCGGCGCCTTCCGGCCCGGTATCAGCACCGCACCCACGACGATATCCGCGTCCCGAATGCTGTCTTTGATATTCGCGGGCGTGCTGTACAGCGTCTGGATCCTGCTGCCAAACTGATTGTCGAGCTGCGCCAGTCTGTTGATATTCACGTCGAGGATCGTAACGTCCGCGCCGAGGCCGATGGCTATTTTACACGCTTCCGTGCCGACCATGCCCCCGCCGATAATCGCGACTTTGCCCTTTTCGACGCCCGGCACTCCGGCCAGCAAAACGCCCCGACCGCCGTAGGTCTTTTCGATATATTTCGCGCCCTGCGTGACGGACATCCGCCCCGCGATCTCGCTCATCGGCGCGAGGCAGGGCAGCCCGCCGAACGTGTCGGTAATCGTTTCATACGCCACACCCGACACGCCGGAAGCGATCATCGCATCCGTCAGCGGCTTATCCGCCGCGAGATGCAGGTAGGTGTATAATATGAGCCCTTCCCGAAGAAACTTATATTCGGACGCGATCGGCTCCTTGACCTTCACGACCATATCGGACGTGGCCCACACCTCGTCGGCCGTGCCTGCCGCCGTTCCTCCCGCCGCCTCATATTCGCTGTCGGGAAAACCCGCCCCCTCGCCGGCGCCCCGCTCAAACCGGACCGTATGGCCGGCAGCCGTATATTCCCGCACGCAATTCGGCGTCAAGCCCGCGCGGTATTCGTTATTCTTGATTTCCTTCACCAGTCCAACTATCATTTTCTTTCCTCCATTCCGCCGCTCCGCGTCGGCGCCAATCCATTGTGAAAACTTATTTTTTGCACATGATGCGGGCGCATGTGGCAGTCCTCAAATGATTAAGATGATTTGATTGTCAAAAATTTGACAATCGTGACGCTTTAAACATGATAGGACTGCCACACCGGGCTATCCGCTGCAATTCCTCGGCCGCTGTTTTATGCAACTGTACCGTAGAGCAAATGAGAGTAGCAAGGCAACCGTAACGAGCGAATATTTCCGTGGGCGGCCTGCGGGATTTCCGCTGCTATCCCTTGCGCGGGACATATGCAACCTTCCGCGCCGCCGCCGTTCCGTCAGTCATTGCCGGCCTAAGCCGCAGTGTACACATCATCGTCATCACTCCCGACATGCGCCCCGGCTGTAACGGCACATCGCACCGCGACCTCCGCAGCCCGCATCTCATCGCCATCACTCCCGACACGCGCCCCGGCTGTAACGGCGCCACTCCCGTTCATCTCCCTCCATTCTACCCCCGCCCCACCCGCCTTTTCAAAACGCCCGCAAAGCCCGCAAAGGAAACCCGACGCAGAAAAAGTTTCTTTATAGTAAACAATATGGTATGATAGTTTTAGGATAACCGCTCCCCGCGGACGAAACGAACAAATTTCATGAATAAATCTACAAATTGGAAATATGCACATGCAAAATGATCCATCGAAAAAACTGAGAGAGCAAATACAGATTTATCGAAAAGCTGCGAACATGTCGCTCGAGGAACTGGGGCGGCGCATCAATAAAAGCAAAGCGACCGTCTGGAAATACGAAAACGGCCTTATCGACATGGACGTGAACTCCATGTTTGAGATCGCCGCCGCGCTCAATATCAGCGTATCGCATCTGATCGACTCGCTCTTTCCCGAAACCGACGCGCCGCAGGACCGCGCGCCTACCGGCGATCCCGCGCAGTGCCTGTTCATGTATTTCTTCGACAGCTACCAGCGAAAAATCGTCCGAAACATGATCCGCGTCAGCACGCGTTACCACGAAGCCTCGCTCTTCTACCATCTCGAATCGTTCGACCGGCTCGACGATTGCCGCGATTTCTACACCGGCGCCGTGAACACCGTCGCGCCCTACATGAACTTCAGCTTCCGCAACGTCAACAACGATTTTGAGAGCCTTTTCATCGTCGCGAAAGAGCCGTTCAAAAAACAGCGCATCATGAAAGGCTTGCTCACCGGCATATCCTACAAGGTCTTTCAGCCGCTTTCCTTCAAAGTGCTCCTCTCCGAAAACGAATTGGTCGAAGACGACAACCTCGAAAACTGGCTGAAATTCACCAAAGCCGAATTCTCCGACCTCCGCCGCCACCACGCCCTTATCCTCTCCGAAGAATACTGCCATTTCAACGAAAAATAACCTGGCCGAAACGGTGATCCGCGAGCAGCAGGGGCGGCATTCTGCCCTCCAGGAAGCGAAGCAGCGAAGCAACGTTCGCTCCCTGCGGTCGCTCTCTCCTCCGTTCACTTCGTTCACTTCGCTGTCCTGTTTTGCACTGCGGCTGAAGCCGCGCAAAACAGGCAATCCAGAGGACAATAAAACCAAGCACGACATCTTTTCGGGCGCATGGGCCACTCAAAATAATATTGCGCATAACCCGAGGGAAAATTCTCCACGCAAACATTCGCCTGTCATTGCGAGCGAAGCGAAGCAATCCAGAGAGCAATCTTCCGCACGGGCATTCACAAAAAACAGTTTCTTTTTTGAGTGCCCCACCGG
>JAISEX010000029.1 GCA_031263875.1 Eubacteriales Family XIII. Incertae Sedis bacterium
TGGGTTAAATGCTTATATTTGAGAATAATTTATGGGCTGCGCGCGCTGGACGCGAGGCGGCGCGTCCCGGCGGCGAGTTGGGACAAATATTCATTTTGGGAAATATTTAATAATTTGTGTACGCCTCGTGCGCTGCTCTGTAGCGTACAGCGGCGCGTTGTAACGTTATGTAATGTAATGACTGCGCTGGCCGCAAAGTGGTGTGCTTCAATGGCGCGCCGGTATAAATATTCATTTTTAGAAATATTTAATAATTCATATGCGGCGTGTGCGTTGCTTGTTGGCGCGGCGCGGCGCGTGCGGAACGTTTCAGTCACTGCCGGAAATGAGGCGGTATGTACGCGATAGTCGGTCTCGGAAATCCGGGAAGGCGTTATGAAAACACCCGGCATAATATCGGCTTTGTAACGATCGATTTTCTCGCGGACCGGCTCGGCGTCAAGATCAACAAATTGAAGCACAAGGCGCTTATCGGCGAAACGCGCATCGGCGGCGAGAAGGTGCTGTTGATCAAGCCGCAGACGTATATGAACCTGTCGGGCGAAAGCGTCGGCTCGCTGCTGCGTTATTTCGGCTTGCCGCTCGAAAATCTCGTCGTGGTCTATGACGATATCGATATCCCGCTCGGCGTCATTCGCATACGGAAGAACGGCAGCTCCGGCACGCATAACGGCATGAAGTCCGTGATATATCACGCGCGTGACGAGAATTTCCCGCGCGTGCGTATCGGCGTCGGCAACGAGCGCGGGCAAGTGCCGCTCGTGGATTTTGTCACGTCCGGTTTCGATAAGTCGCAACTCGACACCATTCGGGCCGCCGTGGTGCGGGCGGCGGACGCGCTGGAGGAACTCGTGAGGAACGGTATCGATTCCGCGATGACGAAATATAATGGGTAAACAGGGCGTCCGGCATTACGCGGGTATCTCCGATATCCTGATAGCGCCCGTCTGCGCGGAGCTGCTCGAACAGGCCGAAACGCATACGCTTATCATCACCTCGTCGTATGAGCGGGCCGCGAAGCTGGCGGAAAGCCTCGGATTTTTCACCGAAAAACGCGTGCTGCTCCTGCCGGACGCGGAACCGTTTCTGTTCAGCTATGAGGCGAAAAGCCGCGGTGAACTCGACGACCGGCTACGGGCGCTTGCGGCGCTCCGGAACGACGAGCCGGCCGTGATCGTGTCCTCGGCATCCGCTGCGCTGAAAAAGATGCTGTCGCCGGATTATTTTTCGCGGCATATCCGCGAATTCCATGTGTCAAGCGAATATGTTGACAGCGAGGTGCGCGCGGAACTGCTCGCCATGGGCTACGAGCGGGCGCCGTTCGCGGAAGCGTCGGGCGAGTACAGCGTGCGCGGCGATATTATCGACATCTATCCCGCCGACACGACCGCTCCCGTGCGGCTTGAATTCTTCGGCGACGAACTCGACTCCATTCGGTTTTTCGATCCCGATACGCAGAAGTCAATCAAAAAACTTGACAGCTTTACGCTCTCTCCGGCGGCCGAATTTTTGCCGGACGAACGAATGCGCGAACGCGCGTCGGAGCTGCTGCTTGCCGAATACGAGGCCGCGGCGGGCAGGCTTGCGGGTGCGGCTGCGGAAAGCGCGCGCGAAAAAGGCGCTGAGCTTGCGGCGCTGGCGAAAAATTTGGACAACCGCCAACTGCTCGAAAACTATATCGCGTATTTCACGGACAGCGCCGCCGTTTTCACGGATTATCTTCCGCAGGGGTCGGCGGTCTTTATCGACGATCCGGCGCGCGTCGAGGGCGTGATAAAACTTCGCGAGGAGGAAGCGGCGCGGGATTTTGAGTCGATGCTCGAAGCGGGCGCGGCCGCTCCGCCCGATTTTGAAGTGTTCCGGTCGGATGACGATCTTGCGCGCGTCTTTGCGCTGGACAGCGCGGTATTCTTCACGCCGGAAGGAGAGCTTCCCGCCGGACTGGGCGGCGCCATGGAAGCGTCCGCCGGGCTTGCCGCTTACGAATATGCCGCGAAACCGACGCCGCTGATGGGCGGGAGCCTCGAACTTTTACGCTCCGAATTAAGCCGGTATATACGGGAGGGATTCGAGATCACCATCGTCTGTTCTTCCGATGAGCGTTACGAGAGCCTGCACGCTTTTCTCACGGATAACGCGTTTACGGGACGCGTTTCGATGGCGAAGGGCCGGCTCGCGTCCGGCATCGAACTGACTTCCGAAAAACGCGTCTGGCTTTTTGACGGTGATATTTTCAAGACCGCCAAAAGCCGGAAACGGCTGCGCAGCATGGATGACCGCAAGCCGCTTCGCGCGTTTACGGAACTGGAAACGGGCGATTACGTGGTGCATGAGGTCCATGGCATCGCGCGGTACGAGGGGATCGAGCAGAAAACCGTGCAAGGCGTGCGGCGCGATTATCTGAAACTTGCGTACGCGGCGGGCGACCTTATCTACGTGCCCGTCGATATGATGAAAAACGTCCACAAGTATATCGGCGGCGGCGATGAAGCGCCGAAACTGCACAAGCTGAAGGGCGCGGAGTGGAAGAATGCGAAGGCGCGCGCCAAGGCGGGCATCGTGGAGATGGCGGCGGAACTCGTGGAGCTCGCGGCGCAGCGGCAGGCGCGGCCCGGCTACGCGTTCTCGCCCGATACCGTGTGGCAGAGCGAATTCGAGGATCTGTTCCCGTATGAGGAAACGGGCGATCAGCTCCGGGCGATCGCGTCCGTGAAGCGGGATATGGAAAAGCCCGAGGCGATGGAGCGTCTTCTGTGCGGCGACGTCGGTTACGGCAAGACGGAAGTCGCGCTCCGGGCGGTGTTCAAGTGCGTCTGCGACGGCAAGCAGGCGGCCGTCCTCGTGCCGACGACGATACTCGCGAACCAGCATTTCAAGACGTTTTGCGCGCGGTTCGAGAATTTCCCGTTTAAGGTCGAGATGCTTTCGCGGTTTCGGACTGCGGCGGAGCAGAAGAAAATCATTGCGGAGCTCGAACGCGGCACGGTCGACGTTATTATCGGAACGCACCGGCTGCTCTCAAACGATGTGAAATTCCACGATATCGGCCTGCTGATTATCGACGAGGAACAGCGTTTCGGCGTGCGGAACAAGGAGAAGATAAAGCAGTTGAAGCAGAATATCGACGTGCTGTCCATGACGGCGACGCCGATCCCGCGGACGCTCCATATGTCGCTGATGGGCATCCGCGATATGGATGTGATCGAGGAACCGCCGGAGGACCGCTACCCCGTCCGGACGTATATGGTGGAGGAGAGCGACGAGATCGTGCGGGAAACCATTATGCGCGAACTTGACCGCGGCGGGCAGGTTTACGCGGTGACGAGCCGCATCGAGCGCTTAGGCCGCATCGCGGCGGATATCGCGCGCCTCGTGCCGTCGGTGTCCATCGCGGCGGGCCACGGGCGCATGAACGAGAGCGAGCTGGAGGACGTGATGGCGGACTTCGTCGAGGGGCGGTATGACGTCCTCGTTTCGACGACCATTATCGAATCGGGCATCGACATACCAAATGTCAATACGATACTGATATTCGACGCTGACCGTTTCGGCCTGTCGCAGCTCTACCAGCTTCGCGGCCGGGTCGGGCGCACGAACCGCGTGGCGTTCGCGTATCTGCTCCACACGAAGGGGAAGATGCTGACGGAGATCGCCGAGAAGCGCATGCGGACGATACGCGATTTCGCGGAATTCGGGGCGGGATTTAAAATCGCCATACGCGACCTCGAGATCCGCGGGGCGGGTAATCTGCTCGGTTCGCAGCAGCACGGCCATATGGCGGCTATCGGCTACGAGATGTATCTGCAGCTCGTCGAGGAAGCGATAGCGGCGGTTTCCGGGAACGCGGTCGAGCAAACCGAAACCGAAACGTCCATCAGCATCGACGAACCGGCGTACATACCGGATTACTATATCGAAGACGAGCCCGCGAAACTGCAGGCCTACCGCACGATTTCGCTTGCGCGCAGCGCGGACGATGAGGAAAGCATTCTGAATGAACTCGCCGACCGGTTTGGCCCGGTGCCGGAGAGTGTGCATAATCTGCTGCTCGTCGCGCGGCTCCGCTCCCTCGCGGAACAGCTCGGCATTACACGGATCACGCAGAGCGGCGGCGACATGATGTTCAGCTTTGACGAGGCGGCGGCCGGCACAGTCGATCGCGCGGAGGCGGTGATCGAGAGCAGGGGCGACGGTTCGCTGCGGCTGAACAGGGGAAAGCCCGCCGTTATACGGCTTTTTGCCCCGGCGGGAAACGAGCGGCTTCGGCGTTCCATCGCGCTGCTATGTGATATACTAAATGAGAATACTATGAAGCAATGATCAGATAAAGGAAACACGTGTGAGAAACTTTTCACACGCCGCCGGAGGCAGTTTAACCAGGTTGTCTCATATACGGGGGAAATCGAAACGGGAAAAGTTGTTAACGGCAGAAACATTTTTCATCAGGAACTTGTTTCTGCAAGCGGCGATTCATTTTGTCGCGTTGGCGGAAATGAGGCAAAACTATGAAAAACAAGTCGAAAAACAAGATCTTAGCACTGTGCCTGAGCTTGGCGCTGATTGTGGGGGCCGCGGCCGGCTGCGGGGACAAGGCGGCGTCAAAGGGCGAGCTTCTCGCGGAGGTCAACGGGAATAAGATATACGAGCAGGAAACGCTCGATTTCGCGAAGACGTGGATCCTTCTCAATAACAATTACGCGTGGAGTGAATTCGACGATGAGCAGAAAGACGAGCTCGTCAGGAGCACGTATCTGAGCGTCCTTATCGACAATTACCTCGTTATCGAATATCTCAAGGAACGGGACATCACGGAGAAGGACATCTTCACCTCCGAGGTCAAATCGCAAATAAAGGACGGCATCGCGGCGATCAAGGTCGACGAGAATATCGGGGAGATGGTGACCAGCGAAAAGATCACCGACGAGATGATAGAGGAATGTTACCGGTACGTTTTCTACTCGCAGGCGTTTACGCAGAAGGTCGAGGAAGAAATGCCCGTGTCCGACGAGGAAATCCAGACCTATTATGACGAGCATCAGGACGAATTCGCGACGCTTGCGTCGATCAACGTCAGCCATATCCTCATCAAGGACGAGGAACACACGGCGGCGAAAAAAGCCGAGATAGAAGCGATCCTGAAAAAGGCCAAAGCAGGCGATGATTTCGCGGAGCTTGCCAAGGAGTACAGCGACGACGGAAGCGCGGAGAGCGGCGGCGATCTCGGCGCGGTCACGGAGGAAACGAGCTTTGTGCAGGAATTCAAGGACGCGGCGCTCGCGCTGAAGAAAGAGGGCGACCTCAGCGGTATCGTCGAATCGGAGTACGGTTTCCATATTATAAAGGCGACGAGCGATATGGCGCCCGCGGGAACCAAGACGCTGGAGGAAGCGCGCGACGATATCCTGCAGACGATTCAGGGCGAGAATATCATGAAAATTATCGAGGAACTGAGGGCCAAGGCGAAGATCACCTACGATAAGGGCATCGATCCGGACGCTCCGGCCGCGGAAGAAACGCCCGAGGGCGAAGACGCTCCCGCAGCGGATCCGGCCGAGGATCAAACGGAGTAATACTGTATGAAACATTACGGTTTTGAAGATAACCTTATCGATATAGAGCCGTATATACCGGGCGAACAATCCGAGTCGCCCGGTCTTATTAAGCTGAACACAAATGAGAATCCGTTCCCGCCGTCGCCCGCTGTGGCCGCGGCTCTCGCGAATTTCGACGCGGACGAACTGCTCCGCTATCCCTCGCCCGACGCGCGGGAACTAAAAGCGGCGCTCGCGGAATATCACGGCGTAAATGCGGAGCGGGTCTTTATCGGCAACGGCTCCGACGAGGTTCTCGCCTTTGCGTTCCGGGCGTTTTTCAACGCGCGGCTGCCGGTGCTGTTTCCGGATATCACGTATTCCTTCTACCCGGTCTGGTGCTGGCTGTTCGGCATCGCTTATAATGAAGTTCCGCTGGACGACGATTTTCGGGTTTGCGCGAATGATTACGCGAAGCCAAACGGCGGCATCGTTATCTGCAACCCGAACGCTCCGACGTCGATCGGTGAGGGCGCGGCGTGTATCGAAGCTATCGTGCGGGAAAATCCCGGCAGCGTCATTATCGCGGATGAGGCCTACGTGGAATTCGGCGGCGAAAGCGTGTTGGGATTGACGGAAAAGTACGCTAATCTCGTTGTGACGCGGTCGTTTTCCAAGGCGCGGTCGCTTGCGGGCCTGCGCATCGGTTACGCGGTCGGGAGCGAATTATTAACGGCAAAGCTGACCGCCGTCAAGGATTCGTTCAATTCCTACACGCT
>JAISEX010000176.1 GCA_031263875.1 Eubacteriales Family XIII. Incertae Sedis bacterium
AAGAATCAATTAAGAAACGGGTAAAGACCGGTTAAGAATTCGTATGCGAAAATAGAACGGTAAGCTGAAGCTACGGTTCTATTTTATTAGGAAAGGGCATTTTTATGGTTGAGAATATCATCGTCACCCAAAAGCTCTGCAAGACTTTTTCCACGGGCGGTCTGCAGCAGCACGTACTCCGCAATTTGGATCTGGAGATCCACGCGGGCGAATTTACCGTTATTATGGGGGTGTCCGGCTCGGGCAAATCCACACTGCTGTACGCGCTTTCGGGCATGGATACGCCGACCTTGGGCGAAATCACGTTTGGCGGCGAGCGGCTGTCGGGCAAGAGCAGCGATAAGCTGGCGCTGTTCCGGCGGAAAAACTGCGGCTTTGTGTTTCAGCAGATGTACCTCTGCGATAATATGAGCCTGATGGATAACGTGATGGCGAGCGGGCTGCTCGTCGATAAGAACCGCAAGAGCGTCGCGGCGAGAGCGGAAGCGCTGTTTGCGGGCGTGGGGCTTTCGCAGCGGGATTTGCGCAAATTCCCCGCGCAACTGTCGGGCGGCGAGGCGCAGCGCGGCGCGGTCGTGCGGGCGCTGATCAACGAACCGGCGGTGCTGTTTGCCGACGAACCCACAGGGGCGCTCAATTCCACGTCCGGCGAAGCGGTGCTCGATCTGTTGACGGCGGCGAACCGGAACGGCCAAAGCGTCGTAATGGTAACGCATGACCTGAAATCCGCCCTGCGCGGCGGCCGCGTGCTGTACCTGAAGGACGGCGTGGTCTGCGGCGAATGCGCGCTCGGCGTCTACGCGCCGGGCGACGAAGCCCGCCGGGAAAAATTGCAGGGATTTCTGACGGAAATGGGGTGGTGAGCGTGAAAAATATCTTACCGATCTTATCCGCCAATCTGCGCGGAGGAAAGGGTCAAGCGATTAATCTGCTGATATTTACGCTGATCGCGGCCCTGCTCCTGAATCTCGGCCTGCTGCTGACGATGGCGTTTGACGATTTTTTCGATGAGCGCAGCGAAGCGCTTCACGCGCCGCATTACGCGCTGATCGAGGAAAAGCGGCTGTTTACGCCGGAGCAGGAGGATTATCTGCGGAATCACGACGGCGTGACCGAGGTGGAACGCGAAACGGCCGTGTCGTTCCTGACCGATATTTCGTATAATGGCGGGAATATGTCCGCACGGTTCACCTTTTTGAACGCGGATAAAACGCGCGCGATGAATCCGCTGACGCTGACCGATGGCAAAGCGCCCGCGGGAAGCGACGAAATCTGCCTGCCCTCCCTATTCAAGGCCGGAGGCGGCTACCAGCTCGGCGATGATTTTTCTGTGGAAATCGCGGGCAAAACCTTCACGTTCAAAATCTGTGGTTTCACGGAGGAGATCCTGTTTGGTTCTCTTAACGGGCAAGCCTATCAGGTCTATGTGTCCGATTCGGGGTATAACGCGGTTCTCGCGCAAAAACCCGAATCCGAATGTGTCGTTCTGCGGGCGCGGCTGCAGGATCCGGCGGACAGCGAAGCGCTGCTGCTGGATCAAGCGCGGGAATTTTTCGTGCAAGCCGACGTATCGGGCGCGGACGGCGGATTTGTTGCCGACGGTTCGTCCTATGTTATTGCGCAGGATTGGAATGGCGCCAAGCTCTTCCGCACGATGATGTCCCGCATCACCGCGACGGTGCTGGTTATGTTCGCGGCGGTGATCGTCCTCGTCAGCTTGCTCGTCGTGAGATTCCGCATCCGTAATAGCATCGAGGAAAGCATGACGAATATCGGGGCGCTGAAGGCAGTCGGTTATACGGGCCGTCAGCTCCTCGGGGCGACGGTGCTGCAATTTTTCCTGATTGCGCTCGTGGGCGTTCTCGCCGGCATCGGGCTTTCTTACGCGATACTGCCGACGGTTTCCCGCATATTGGAGATGCAGACGGCGCTCGTATGGAAGCAGGGCTTTGACGTAACGAGCAGCCTGATATCGCTCGTGGCCATTCTGCTGGCGACGCTGGCCGTCACGTGGCTCTCCGCCGGGCGAATACGGAAACTCCAGCCGCTCACCGCGCTGCGGCAGGGCCTTATTACGCATAATTTCAAGAAAAACCACTTCCCGCTCGACCGCTCGAGAGGGCCGTTATCGTGGCTCCTTGCGCTCAAATCCATTCTGCAGAGCAAGGGCCAGATGGTGATGATCTTCATTATCGTGACGGCGGTGAGCTTTGCCGCTTCCGCGGGGCTTTCCCTCTACGATAATATGGGCGTTCATCCCGACATGTTCGCGAAGCTGCTCGGCGGTGAAATGCCGGACGCCGCGTTTGTCGCGGATACGCCGGATAATGCCGTGCGGGTGCGGGATTTTATCGAGGAGACCGGAGATGCCCGCAAGGTGTTCTATTATCAGAATTCCGATATTATGATCGACGACATCCAGGTGAATAACATCGTGAGCGACGGCTTTAGCCAGTTTGAGGGCACGCTGCTGTACGAAGGGCGCTACCCGCAGCATGACAATGAAATCTGCGTCAGCGGGATACTGTCCGAAAACAAGGGCATCAAGATCGGCGACGTCGTGACGGTAAAAGACACCGATTACCTGACGGTCGGCCTTATCCAGACGGTCAACGGCAACAACGGCATGGCCTCCGCCATGACCATTCCCGGCATGCGGCGGATCCAGCCGAATTACCGCACGCAGGAAATCTACGCGTACTTGAACGACAACGCGAAGACCGTCGGATTTATCGATGAAGTCAACGCGGAATTCCCCGGAAATTTCGAAACCGTCGTCAATCTCGACGAACTGATGGACGCGCAACTTACGGTCTACGGCGACATCTTTTTCGCGGTGGCGATCGCGCTGGTGGCCATTACCGCGCTGGTGATCTTCCTCGTGCTGTACCTGATGCTGAAAACGGTGATCCTGCGGCGTCGGCGCGAGCTCGGCATCCAAAAGGCGCTGGGCTTTACCACCGCGGGGCTGATGAACCAGCTCGCGCTCTATTTTATCCCGGTGATCGCGCTCGGCGTCGCGGCGGGCGGTCTGCTCGGCATATTCGGCTTCAATTCGATCTTTGTGTCGCTCACGAGGAGCATGGGCATTATGACGGCTTCGATGCCGGCGCCGATCCCCCTGACCATCGTTACGTGCGTGGCGCTCGTCGCCGTGGCCTACGCCTTTGCGATGCTGATCGCCGCGCGGATCCGCAAAATTTCCGCGTACGCGCTGGTGAGCGAGTAGGGGAGCGTCCCGTGAGCCGAAGGGCTTATGCGGGCGCATGGGGCACTCAAAGTGGTTTTGCACGTAATCGCGGGATAATTCTCCGCGAGCATGCACGAGAAATGGTTTCTTATTTGAGTGCCCCACCGGGCTCTGCGGGGCTCCGCTCTCGCTCCGGCCCCGCTTCGCGGGGCTGCTGCGCACCCCTCCGATCCCTTGTCAGAGGTACAGGAGCTTCGCCTGTTTTACGCGGCTTCAGCCGTAGTGTAAAACAGGACAGCGAAGCGAGCAACGCGAGCGGAGGAGTGAGCGTAGCGAACGTTAGTCCGTGGCGCTCTACCGTGCGCGGGACATGCGCGAACTTCCGAGCCGCCTCGCATCATCTTTCAGCCCGGTCTTGCGCCGCAAAACCCGTGCGGGCAAAGAACCCAACGCCCCCGTCCTTCCTCCGGCGTACCAGTTTCCCGCGCGGGCAGCCAATGGAGCGCGAGAGGCAGGGTACGGCGTAAGCTATCGCTCCCTGCCGTCCGCCTCGGCTTTTTCGGATGGATTGTTCATAAATAAAAACGGGGGACGGCACGGGAAGAATGCCCGTGTGATATCCCGCCAGCCCGCTTTTTTGCGGCGGATTTGAGGAAACTGATTCGCCAGAGGCAGGACGGGCGCGCTACGCACTTTTCTCGCATGTTTTCGCGCAAGGGATAGCAGTGGAAATTCCGCGAAGAGATGTACGCTCATAAAACACCTTTATGAGCGGAATTGAAGCGGATAGCCCGGTGGGGCACTTAAAACACGAAACCATTTTTTGCAAATGCTGTGCGGAGCGCTATTCCGTGATTACGTACAAAATCATGCCAAAGTGCCCCATGCGCCCAAACAGATACCTCGGCCAAAGGGATTGCGAATCACGTTCGCGGTCCACAATAACATATTCTCGTGCCTCCGCAGTTTTGCCGTTTTCCCGCCCCATATGATATAATGAGAGATTGGAACAAGGAGGCAAAATGAAGTATATCGGACTTAATGAACTCAGAGATATGTTTAAAGAATTCTACGTGGCGAAGGGGCATTTCGCGCGCGGAAGTTTTTCGCTCGTGCCGTCGGGCGACAAGAGCCTGCTCCTGATAAATTCGGGGATGGCGCCGATGAAGCCGTATTTTTCGGGTCTGGAAACGCCGCCGGCTAAGCGCATGGTCACGTGTCAGAAATGCCTGCGCACGGGCGACCTCGAAAACGTGGGGCATACGGCGCGCCACGGCACCTTTTTTGAGATGCTCGGCAGCTTCTCGTTCGGCGATTATTTCAAAAAAGAGTCGCTGATCTGGGGCTGGGAATTCTGCACGGAGGTCTTGGGGTTTCCTATTGACCGCCTATGGGCGAGTATCTACGAGGACGACGACGAGGCGTACGATATCTGGGTCAATGACGTGGGCATCGCGCCGGAACGCGTCGTGCGCATGGGCAAAGAGGACAATTTTTGGGAGATAGGCGTCGGACCGTGCGGACCGTGCTCGGAGGTCTATTTCGACCGCGGCGAGAAATACGGCTGCGGTTCCGCCGATTGCCGCCCGGGGTGCGAATGCGACCGGTATGTCGAGTTCTGGAATCACGTCTTTACGCAGTTCAATCGCGACGAGGAGGGCAATTATACGCCGCTCGCGCATCCCAATATCGATACGGGCATGGGGCTCGAACGCGTCGCCTGCATTCTGCAGGACACGGATTCGATCTTCGACGTCGACACCATACGCGCGATCCGCGACGAGGTAACGCGGGTCAGCGGCGTGGAATATAAGAACGGAGCGGCACAGACCGACGTTTCCATCCGCATTATCACGGATCATATCCGTTCGGTCACGTTTCTGATATCCGACGGGGTCATCCCGTCGAACGAGGGCCGCGGCTATGTGCTGCGGCGGCTTTTGCGGCGCGCGGCGGTGCACGGGCGGAAGCTCGGCATTACGGAAACGTTTCTCGCCTCGCTCGCGGATAAGGTTATCGAGGTTTCCGGCAAGGAATACGTTGAAATTGCCGAGAACAGCGCGGCGATCAAGAAGATAATCCAGGTGGAGGAAGACCGCTTCGGCGTGACGATCGACCAGGGTTACGAGCTGCTGGATCGCTATATCGAGCAGATGAAGGCCGGTAACGAGCGCGTTCTGTCCGGCGAAGTCGTATTCAAACTTTACGATACGCATGGCTTTAATCCGGAATTGACGCGTGAAATTCTCGAGGAATACGGTTTCGGGATCGACGAGGACGGCTATCAGGCCGAACTCCGGCGTCAGCAGGAGCTGTCCCGCAGCAATATAAAAATTTCGCAGGACGAGGCGTGGTCGGAAATCGAGCGCGTATTGGCGGATCTGCCGAAGTCGGTTTTCGCGGGATATGACCGGCTCAGCGCGCAGGGCAGGGTGCTCAGGATCCTCGCGGACGGCGTGGAAGTGCGCGAGGCCGCCGAGGGCAGCAAAGTCGCCGTGGTTCTCGATGAAACGCCGTTTTACGCGGAAAGCGGCGGACAGTCCTCGGACAGCGGGGAACTCGTGACGCAGACGGGCGCGCGCGCGAAAATCACGCACGTGAGCAAGGCGCACGACGTGTTTGTGCATATGGTGGAAGTCACCGGCGGCACGCTGAAATTCGGCGACGAGGTCACGAGTTCGTTCGAACCGGTGCGCAGAAACCGCACGGCGCGGAACCATACGGCGACGCATCTGCTCCACAAGGCGCTCCGCGTGGTGCTCGGGGATCATGTGCGGCAGGCCGGTTCGAGCGTGGATCCGGATCAACTCCGCTTCGATTTTACGCATTACGAGGGGCTGACCGCGGAGCAGATCACCGAGGTGGAAGGGATCGTCGGCCGCGTGATCGACGAATTCCGGCCCGTTACGACGGCGATAATGACGCAGGCCGAAGCGAAGGAAAACGGGGCTATCGCGCTGTTTGACGAGAAATACGGCGATACGGTGCGCGTGGTCGAGGTGGCGGATTTCAGCAAGGAACTCTGCGGCGGCACCCACGTCGAAAACTCCGGACAGATCGGCGCGTTCAAAATCGTGTCCGAGGCGTCGGTTTCTTCGGGAACACGCAGGATCGAGGCTATTACGGGCAGCAATCTGCTGACGCCGCTCGCCCGCGGCGAAGCCGTGCTGCGCGATATCTCGGCGGCGCTCAAGACGCGTCCTGACAATCTGGTCGAGCGCGTGAATACCGTTACGGCGGAGGTTCAGTCGCTAAAGAAAACCGTGG
>JAISEX010000299.1 GCA_031263875.1 Eubacteriales Family XIII. Incertae Sedis bacterium
GTGTCAATGACAAATACCGATATATTCTTATCTTTCGGCACGAAATATGCATAGTCGCCGTCTTTTATCGCAATAAGCTCCGAATGCATGGCGGATTTGCGGCTTCCGTGCGTATCACAGTCGGCAAAGTGCTCCGCGTCCTCCAGCGATTTTAAAGGATGGCCGAAGTCCATCAGATAATCAAACCGCTGATATTCGATGCCCTCGCCGTCAATATAGTCCGCTATGGCCGTGGCGTTCGATAACCGGCGCTTGGAATACGCATTCTTGCCGCGCCGCGCTTTATCGTCGTTATGCGTCACGATTATCACGCGCTTCCGCGCCCGCTTGAGCATGGCGGTCAGGTCGCCCGCCGCCAAACCGAAGAAGCTCATAAATATCACGTCCCACTCGTGTTCAGCGAGATTTTCGACGGACGCGACCGTCGTGTCGATATTCCCGATGCCGCGTTCGCGTATTTCGGCCTCCAGATCGGCGATGGCCGCCGGATGCTCGTCGATGGCGTCTATATGGCGCACGTGCGGCGCAAGCAACAAGTCGAACAGCCCCAGCCCGCTCCCGAGATCGGCGACCTCGTCGTCCGCGTCAAACAGCGGCAGCAGCAGCGAGAGCAGTTTCGCAAAAAAGCCCGTGTACTCCCCCGCCCGCCGGTAATAATCGATTTTTTTATGGGACCAATGGAACAACATCATGATAATTACAGCCTGTCGCGCAGCGATTCTTCGTCGAGTATCTCGAAATGCCGCTTCCGGTAACTGATAAGCCCCTCGCTCTGCATGCGGCTCAGCTCCTTGGACAGCGCGCTGCGGTTCACGCCGAGGTGGTCGGCAAGCTCGGCCCGATTCATCTTTAGATCGAAGATGTTGCTTCCGAGTTTCCGGCGTTTATAATCGAGAAAGATATTGATGCGCGTGCGCATGGAATGCTGATAGAGGGCGTCGAGCCACGTCTGCTTACGGATGCTTTCATCCGCGAGTATCCTGATGATATTCATCAGCAGCTTCTCCCGGGTCACCGCCGTTATGCCGGGATTATCCGTAAAATCATACGAAATGCCGCTGAGCGCGGTTTCCGTTACGCTGCTTATCTGAAGCGGGCTCGTGCGCGTGCGGGTGTGGGCAAGGTCAATGCCGATCACATCTTTTTTCGTGTAAACGCGGACGGGATCGAGCTGGCCGTCGCGGTAGGGCCTCGCCGCCATCATCTTTCCGGTTTCGATAAACCACAGCTTGTCGATCCGCTCGCCTTCCGCTACGAGAATCTGTTCCGGCTCGAGCTGCCTGGTTTCGACGCGAATTTCCGCGGCCAAAGCCCGGTATTCGGCCTCTGTCAGCCCCGCAAATAATTTTGAGTCGCGCATAACCGGGCCGCCTATTCCATATGTCCTCTCTCGTCACAGAGAGCGGTATCGAGAATGACAAAATGACCCTTGCGGCATTCGATCAGTTTTTCGTCGCGCATTTTGCTGATCTCGTTTGACAGCGCGCTGCGGTTCACGCCGAGGTATTGGGCGAGCTGCTCCCGGTTCATATTGATTTCAAAATCTTCGCTCCCGAACCTGTCGCGCATATGGCAGAGAAACACGCAGATCCGCGCGCGGAGCGACCGCTTGTAGAGAACGTCTATCTTGACCTGCTTGCGGATACTCTCGTTCGCGAGCAGCCGGAGCGCGTTCCGCACGAGCTTTTCGCGTATCTCCGCGTCGATCGCCGTACTGAAGAATATGTCGGAATTGATCGCCGTCAGCCGCGTATCCGACGCCGCGACCACCTGCAGCGGACTGCGGCGCGTACGCGTAAATATCAAATCGAGGCCGAGATAGTCCTCGGGATTATACGACTGGACAAGATCGACGCTGCCATCGTAATACTGGCGCACCGCGTGAAGCGAGCCCTCATCGATATGCCAAAACCGGCCCACCTCGTCGCCCTCGTAGAGGATAATCGAATCCGCGGGCGAAGCGATAGACTCGAAATCCGACGCGCCGATCAGAGCGTCGTATTCCGCTTCGGTAAACCTATCAAACAGCAATGAATTTCTCATAGAGAGATTATACCATGTATCGCTTCATTTCTGCTTAAAGCTGCGAATAAAACCTTGCGCGCAAAAACAAATTTCTTGTGAAAAACGCCGGACAAAAGAACCACACTTCTCTTGCACGAGATATTTCTGCGGGCGCATGGGGCGCTCAAAACAGATTCGTACGTAACCCGTGGGACAATCCTGCGCACGGGCAACCACAAAAAACGGTTCTTATTTTTGAGCGCCCCACCGGGCTATCCGCTGCAATTCCGCTTATGCTATCGCTGTCATTCCGGGCCCCGCCCCGGAACGTTCGCTGCGCTCACTCCTCCGCTCCTGCGGTCGCTTCGCTGTCCTGTATTACACTGCGGCTGAAGCCGCGTAAAACAGACGATCCCCCGGACGGAGGTACCTGCGAGAGCACATTTTTCGCGGAATTTCCGCTGCTATCCCTTGCGCGAAAAGCGCGAGAAAGATAAACGCACATTGACCAATACACGGCGAACCCCTTCATCACGAAAACAACAAGAGACGCGAGAAACAAAACTTAACATGAACCTTCTTCCCGTGCCGTCCCCGGCTCCCCGTGC
>JAISEX010000011.1 GCA_031263875.1 Eubacteriales Family XIII. Incertae Sedis bacterium
CGGGTGGCGCGCTTTTACCTGTTCCACGAGGGCGGCGAAATTGGCTTTGTGCTTTTCGCCGGTGGCCAGCATCGTTTCGTAGTCGAAATCGTCCTCCAGAACGCCGATGGTCTGCACCAGAATTCCCGATGAATACTGCGCCGCACGCGCCGCGGCTTCCTCGATGCTTCCGCAGGCGGGCGGGCACCGCCAGTTTGTGCCGTACTGCCGGCAATGATCGGCGCCGCACATCTCGCGCACTTCGGGCATAAATTCGAGCGCGGCCATGTTCAGTTCGGCAGCCTGCGAAAAGCCCGCGGCCAGAGCCTCCCGCAAAAGCGGCGTCAGAAGCGACGTATTCTTTTTCTTGTCTTCCATTTTCGTTGACGACCTTTCCGTAGGCGCGCAGGGGCGGCGGCACAAAGGGTGCGCTCACGCCAGAGCTGCTCTCGCGCATTTTGTTGTTTGTGCGGCAGACGGGTACGCCGGAGGAGGATGGGCGCGCCGTAGGCTTTGCCCGCACAGGAATGCGGCTCCAGCCGCAAGTGAGAGACTTCTCCGCGGCGGCTCGGAATGTCGCGCATGTCCCGCGCGAGGGATAGGAGGGGTGCGGTAGCAGCCGCGAAGCGGGCGTAGTGCCAGAAAACGCCGAGAGAGCCGGAAACGCAACGATTCAAATCCTACGCGCTCGTCCTGAGCGCCGGGGCCGGAGCAACGTTCGCTGCGCTCACTCCTCCGCTCGCGCTGCTCGCTGCGCTGTCCTGTTTTACCTTGCGGCTAAAGCCGCGTAAAACAGGCGAACAGCGGAGCTCCGGATAGCCCGGTGGGGCTGGCCCATCGTCATTTTTAATTCACCTGATTTCTATTATTTCCCATCACTCAAAACCCGATCCGGTCAGTTGGGACAGCCCCATGCGCCCCCTCACCGCGTTCTCTTTCACATCATTTCATATTTTATTCTATCATTTTCCACGCGGAAGTGGTGAAACGTGATAAAATAGAGGGCGCAAAAAGATATGTCAACCCTAAGGAGGTTAAGATGAATGTATTGGTAATCAACTGCGGAAGCTCATCGCTCAAGTACCAACTGCTCGAAATGACGACCGAAACGCTGCTGGCAAAGGGCCTTGTGGAGCGCATCGGCATTTCCGGTTCGGTCTTGAACCATCAGAAGATCGGCGCGGCCGATAAGATCGTGATCGAAACGCCGATGGACGATCATAAGGACGCCATCGCGCAGGTTATTGCGGCGATCACGAACGAAACGTACGGCGTCGTCACGTCGATGGATGAGATAGGGGCCGTCGGGCACCGCGTCGTCCACGCGGGCGAGAAGTATTCCGATTCCGAGGTCATCAACGCCGACGTGCTGGCGGCCCTCGAGGAATGCGTCGAGTTGGCGCCGCTGCACAATCCGCCCAACCTTCTCGGCATATCCGCCTGCACCCAGCTAATGCCCGCCACTCCGCAGGTCGCGGTATTCGACACCGCGTTCCATCAGACCATGCCGGCCGAATCCTACATCTACGCGATCCCCTATGAATATTACGAAAACTACGGCGTGCGCCGTTACGGGTTCCACGGAACCAGCCATAAATACGTCGCGGAGCGTGCCGCCGATATGCTCGGCAAGCCCATTGACGAACTGAAGATCATCACCTGCCACCTCGGTAACGGGGCGAGCGTTTCCGCGATACGGAACGGGAAGTGCATCGACACGTCGATGGGATTCACGCCGCTTGAAGGGCTCGTAATGGGCACGCGGTCCGGCGACCTCGATCCCGCCATCATTTCCTTTATCGCGGACAAACTGGATATCAAGGCCGACGACGTTATCGGTATCCTGAACAAAAAATCGGGCGTCCTCGGCATTTCCGGCGTCAGCAGCGACTTCCGCGACCTCGAGAGCGCGGCGGCGGACGGCAACGAGCGGGCGCTTCTCGCGCTGAGCGTGTTCGCGCACCGCGTCCGGTTTTACATCGGCGCGTATATGGCGGAACTGAACGGCGTCGACGCGCTGGTCTTTACCGCGGGCCTCGGCGAGAACGGCCCGGACATGCGCAAAGCCATCTGCGAGAACATGAACAATCTCGGCATCGAATTCGATTCCGTGCGTAATAATATCAGAGGCAAGGAAACCATTATCAGCGCGGAGAGCTCGAAGGTGAAAGTCCTGCTTATCCCGACGAACGAGGAGCTGATGATAGCGCGCGACACGTACCGGCTCACAAAGTAAACTGCAATAAAACCCGGCCCGGCTTCCGGGCCAAAAAATTAAACGCCCCCTTCCCATGAGCGAGAAGGGGGCTTACGTATATTAGTACGGTTGTTAGTAGGGGATTTTCATGGTCTTGACTTCGGACGATGAACCCTTGTTATAGACCGTGTTGGGCTGCGGATCGTCGAGTATCTGCGATACCGTCATAAAGGCATAGCCCTGCTTATCCAGTATGTCGAAGATCCTGATCGCCGCGTCGACGCTCGTCTTATGTATGTCGTGCAGGAGAACGATCTGCCCGCTTTCGACGTGCTTCGTCACGTAATCCGTTACATAATCCGCATTCCGGTGCTTCCAATCCTGCGGGTCGAGCGACCACATAATTATAGGCAAGCCGTTTTTCTTCGTATTCTCGTTGATCGCTCCGCCCGGCGGACGCATCAGCACAGCCGGCTTCCCGGTCGCCTTCTTGATCACCTCATCCGCCTTTTTCAGGCTGCCAAGGACGTTTGAAGCCGAACCGTTGTGATCGTAGGTATGATTCGCTATTTCGTTGCCCTCTTTGTAAACCGCCTTCATGCGCTCCTGGCCCTTCTCGCCCGCGCCGTTGCTCCCGACGATAAAGAAGGTGGAATAAACGCCCTTCGCTTTCATCGCCTCCAGCAAGCGGGGCGTATCCGCGCCCGGCCCGTCGTCAAAGGTGATGGCGACCCATTTTTTCGCGACCGTTACGGCGGCGCTTGTCGTGTGCCCGTCGAGTTTCGCGTTTATCGTACATTTGCCGTAATTCGTTGCCGTTACCGTACCGTCTTCGCTGACCGTCGCGACGTTCTCGTCACTCGACGAATAGGCGACGTCGGAACTATCCGCGCCCGGCGGCGCCGCGTCGACTTCGAGCTTCAGTTCCTCGCCCGGTTTTGCGAAAATCAGGCGCCGCGCGTCGAGGCGGAACGACATCTCGTCTTTCGGCTGGGGCACATAGTCCGTGGCCCTGCTCCTTCCGACGCTATCCGCCGCCCGGGATATCCTGTCGCCGCCAACCGAACGGATGGCTATTTTATACAAGAACGCCTGCGCGGGATTCTGCCCTGCGGCAAAGACGCTGCCGCTTTGCGCGCCGCCGCCCACGATCAGGGATGAAACTACGAAAACAGCTACGAGCGCCGGTATGCCGGCCATCAATAAAATGCCGGCGATCCTCCTTTTCCGGTGCGTGGAATTTTTTGAGCTGCGCCGCACAAAGTGCCGCTGAGTTCCATTTTGATATGATGCGTTGTTATAAAAATTTTTGTTCAAGTTATTATTTGTATTTCTCATCATACATATATTATACACCCTGTATTCACAAAATCAACACACGGGTCGCAAAAAAATAAAAATACTTGCTGATTTAAATTACTCACTTGCGGCGCTTCTTTGCCGGGCGATCAGGAACCCGGCGACGCCCGCGCTGTCCGCATAAGCGAAGACCGGAATATCCCGCTCCGGAACAATCCCGTCCGTAACGACGGCGATCAGCGTCTTGGTGTCGCAGACAGAAACCGCGGCGTCCCGGCGCATCTCGATCTTCGGCCAGCCGCTCTCTTTATACCCTTCGAGCAAAATCAGATCCGCCTCCGGGAAATACCGCATCAGCGCCCGCTCGTCCGTGCGCCCATATTTGACGAGCATAAAACAGTCGTCGTCGGTTATCACCGTGCCGTACGCGCCGTTGTGATTAAAGCGGTAGGTATCCGTCCCCCGCACGTCCGGATCGAGCTTGTGGCCGTGGTGCTTGATAACGGCGACGTTCAGCCCCGCCCGCGCGAGATGCGGCAAAACGGCCTCGATAAGCGTGGTCTTGCCGCTGTTTTTCGAGCCGCACACGGCGACTATCGCCGGGGTAATGTTCGTGTTTTCCATATGAAAATTATAGCACAGTCGCAGCGGAGGCGCTGTTGGAGTATTGATATATTTGTTGGATAATATAGCTTTACCCGCTGTTACAGGTGAGCAATCTTTCGCTTGGGCGCATAGGGCTGTCTCAATTGACCTTATCGGGCCTTGCGGATGGGAAATTGTGGGCTTTTACGCAAGTCAAAAATAGTGGCACGCCAGCCCCACCGGGCTTTCCGCTGCAATTCCGCTTATGCCATCGTCGTCATTGCGGCCTCCGAGCCGCAATCCCCCCGCCCGAGGTATTTATGCGGGTG
>JAISEX010000024.1 GCA_031263875.1 Eubacteriales Family XIII. Incertae Sedis bacterium
GGCACGGCCATTTCCGCAATGAGTACCTCACCGACGTAAATTGGTTTGAGCTGCTCGCGGGCCGGAAGCTCACGGGTTGCGTTATGGGGAATCTTACGCTGCGAAAGGACATACCGAAATACATGGATATGTACCGGAAGGGCATGGTCGATATAGACGGCCTGCTGACGCACCGCTTCACCCTCGATCAGATAAAGTACGCGATCGATGATTCGCTCTCGGGCAACGCGCTGAAAAACGTCGTCTATATCGGCGAGGAAATCCCGGCGGACAAACGGGCGACAAATCCCTTGTGGGGATAACGCCGGTGCCGCGGGGACTAATTTTTGATTTTTATCGCCCGCGAGAAGAAAAGCGACGAAGTAATCCAGTTTTACGAGGTATGTTCGCTGGATTGTTTCGCTGTATTCAGAATGACAATGTTGTTCGAGGTACGGCACGAAAGAACGCTCACGTTGCGTCTCTTCTCGCCTCTTTTTTTGCTCATACGATAAACGATACGCCGCCGTGAGGACGGATGGGCCGTATACTTTGCCCGCATGTTTCGCGCAAGGGATAGAAGGGGTGCGCAGCAGCCGCGAAGCGGCCGGAGCAAAGCGGAGCCCCGGATAGCCCGGTGGGGCCCCGCCCCATGCGCCCACAGAAATACTCTCATAAAAGTCTTCCGTGCTGTATTATCGGTACCGCGCTAGGCTGTATTCGTATAATTCCTGTTCAAACGCGTACCACACGTCAGCCGTGAGCGCGGAACCTCTGAGCATCACCCCTGCGCCGGGATTTGCCTGCGCGCCGTATTCGTCGACAATGCTGCGGGCGTACTCGCGGGCGCGTTCCTCCGTTGCCTGCGGGTCGTAGAGCACGCGCAGATCCATCTGGTATTCGGTCGTCGTCCGGTCGCCGTACACAGTCAGTATATTCTTGATATCGTTGATCGATTGTATTTCGAGCCCGTCGGCGCCGATGTCGTCGACCATGAAATGGATCAAGCTGTCCACGAGGCCGCAATTATGAAAGACCACTTTGACGCCCGAATCCTGTACCGCTTTGACGACCCGTTTGGTGGGTTCGAGAAGCAGGCCGGTAATGACCTTGTTCGAGAAGAAGGGGCCGTTTTGGGTTCCCCAGTCGTCGTTATAGATGATAAAATCGAGGTTATATATCTCGTGCAGGCGGCGGAACAGCTCTATTTTGTGATCCGCGACCCGCTCAAAAAATTCCCGGCAATCGTCAGGGCTTTTCAGCAAATCGATCAAACCCTGCATCATTCCTTCGAGGGCATGCAAGCGTTCGAATATCCCGTTGGTAAACCAGGCGACCGTTGCGCGGCCGGGATCTCTCACGCGGGCAAATTCCTCCGCGCCGGCCTTCCAATCCCACTTATCGTAATCCGGCCAGACCACCTCGTCACGCCATTTCTCGACATCGCTCATCACGTTTCCCAGCGGGGCGCTGCTCCCCTGCGCCTCGGTGTATTTATACTTGACGCCAAACCAGTCCTCGCCGTCCTTTGTGATGTCCGCCGGCATATCTCCGTATGCGAACGGCGGGATATATTGCACGGCATCGCCGAGATTCGGCAGATAGGCGGGCTTCTTGTGTTCGAGCGCAAGCATCAGATTTTCCCTGCGCGTCAGGGGAAGCGGTCGAACGACCGGCGGATATTCTTTCGGTATCGTCGGGATATCAAAGACATCATCAATTGCGGGAATTGAAACAGCGCTCATTTTCATTATCCTCCCCGTAGATTTGCTGCGGAATTTCCGGTTTGCGCATCACGTAATTTCTACGATTTTCCGCAACGCGGCACGCAACACGCGAAACTTACACACTTACACTAAACTTACTGCGAAACTCTCGCTTCGCGCGTTACGTTACATGATAGATGTTTCCATAATTTTCTGTCATGCAAACACATAACGCACAAAACGCTTACATTCACATTAAACTTGTTACAAAACTTCCGATTCAAGCATCATGTGCATTGTCATAATTTACCATTTCCAAAAACCCAATTCACCCTCGCTCCAAACCGAAATTCCACAACAAGCCGTAAAGCGGGTGGGGGCGTGACAAAATCGTCAGCCCCCACAAATCGGTCGATCGAAAGAGGTTATCAGCCGACGCCATACTTTTTGTTGATTTCGGCGAAGTAATCTTTGTACGTATCCTTTGTGACCATTTCGCTCTCGGCAACCCAAATCGTGCATTTGTCCTTCGGGGCGCGTTCTTCCTGCCACAGCGTGTCCTTCGTCGCCCGACCGTCAGCCATCGCGATAAGGCCCATTGCGGCGGGTGCGGAATACGCGTAATCCGAAATTGCCAAGCAGGATTTCCATGAGCCGTCATAGCCGCTGTCCCACTCGCTCGGCAATATCGTGCTTCCGACGTCCGAAATCAGGAAATCGGCGTCGCGTCCGAGTGATTCGGCGGCGCGGGTCGCGCCCTGCGCGTAATTTTCGAGGCAGCTCGAAACAAACCAATGCTTGACATTGCTGTTTGCCGTTACGGTCTGGGAAGTCAAGTCGTATCCGACCTCGGCGCTTACCGTGCCGCCCGTCAGCCCGTCGACCACGAAAACGTTCTTTTCGTTCTGCGGGAACTCCTTCAGGAACGCGTCTTTGATGCCCGCGGTCCTATCCTTCAGGTCGGGCGATATGGAGAAGTCTATATCAAGCAGCCCGATGGTGGACGTGTCGACGTCGTCGCCCCAGAATTTTTTGTAATTGTCGATGAGCCACGCCATCGTCGCATAGCCGGCGTCGTATTGTTTCAAGCCGACGGTGGGCGTCAGGCATTCCTCATCCGCGCTGTAAAACGCCGTGTACATATTCATGTACGGGATCCCGGACTTATCGAGCGCTTCCATCAGCCTGTCTTGGAATTGCGGGTCGGTGTCGATAAAGAAACCGTCAACGCCGCCCTTATCGATCAGGGTCTGCAAATTCCGCATATAGGTTTCCGGGCTCTCATCTCCGCTCATGCGTGTGACCGTAAAGTTGTAGGCTTTTCCGGTATTTTCGAGTGATGAGAACGTCGCGTCCACGAGCGGGCTCTCATCGTAATACGCATAGACGAAATTGTACGCGTCCCGCGCAAAGTGATCGACGTCATCCGTTATGTACCCAACGGTGTCCGCCTTCTCCGTCGAAGCCTTCATCTCCGGATCGTCGCTTTTCGCATCCTTTGAACAGGCTCCGAGCGCAAGCGTCATTACGACAATGAGCGCGAGCGCTACCAGTGATATCTTCTTCATGTTCTTCCTCCTCCTTTGTGCAAATTGTTTGTGATAACGTTTTTCTCCTTAATCAGTTTCCCTGTGTTGATTTTCCGTCGCCCTACTTTCAAAATGCAATCTTCTCCGTTTTATCTCATCTCTTTCGAGCCTTCGCTTCCGCGCCTTGCTGTTGAAAAAATCCACCGAAAGCGCAAAGACCAGTATCGCGCCCTGCGCTACTATCTGCCAATACGAAGGCAACCCGGTCGCGGTCAGACCGGCGCTGAATACCGTAATGAGCAGAATGCCGATAAAGCACCCGCCCATTCCGCCGACTCCGCCGAGGAAGGATATTCCGCCGAGTACGGCTGCTGTAATGGCATCGATCGCGCCGGTGGAAGCCGCACCGGGAGAGGCATTATGCATACGCGCGGTCAGGATCACGCCGGCAAGCGCAGCAAGCATGCCGTTATTGACATAGAGCGCGGTGATAATGCGCTGGGGGTTGATCCCGCAAAGACGCGCCGCCCGCCTGTTACCGCCTATCATATAGATGGTACGCCCGAAATTCGTCCTTGTGAGAATAAGCCCGTAGACCACCATCAGCGTGATCATGATGACGAACGGAAGCGGAAAGATCCCAAACAAAGTGGTGGAACCGAGCTTCCAGAAGGACGGCTCGTAGGCGGGAATGGGGTGGTTGTCGGTAACGACGCGGATCAGGCCGTTGTAGATCCCCATAATGCCGAGCGTACAGATAAAGCCCATAATATGGACGACATTGACAAAGAACGCGTTGACGAGGCCGCAGCACGCGCCGAAAACGAGGGCGATTATAAGGGCGACCGGCCACGGCACGCCCGCGTTAATGGCCATAGCGCAGACCACGCCGCCAAAGCACGCCTCGGCGCCGCTCGCAAGATCCACCTCGCCGGCGATAAGCAGAAGCGCCATGCCGACGGTGATCGTGCCCGTAAAGCTGACGGCATTCATGAGATTCTTCACGTTATCCAACGCGAGGAAATTATTATTGAGGATAAAGAACAAGAGCATCACCGCGGCCGTCACGACGATAAGCGCGAGGTAATTTGAGCCGAAAATGCGTTTCAAACGTTTCATATTTTCACCTCGCTCTTTTTACGGCGGGCCGTGCTGAGAAAATCCATGCTGATCGCCGCGAGAAGCAAAGCGCCCGACGCGACCGTCTGCCAGTACGGTTGAATGTTGACCATGGTCATGCCGTTATTGAAACAACTGAGTATGAAAATGCCGATAACGGCGCCTCCCATGCCGCCCGTTCCGCCGCCGAACGAGATGCCGCCGAGTATCGCCGCCGTCAGGCCCGCGAACTGGCTCGACGTAATGCCGACCGTATTCGCGACGAGCAGTTTGGACGCGAGCAAGGTTCCCGCGAGAGCGGCAAGCGCGCCCGCGTTGATAAACAGCCCGTAGAGTATCTTCTTGGGTTTGAGGCCGGCGATCCGCGCCGCGGCCCGATTACCGCCCACCAAATAGACGCTTCGCCCGAACTTCGTCTTGTTCAGCAATACGGCATACACGACTAAGGCGATAACCGCGATCAACACGGAAAACGGTATGTACCCGCCGATAAACTCATTGCCGATAAATCTGAAAACGGGGTCTTCTATCGTGACGCCCATGCCGCCCGTGAAGATGTAACCGACGCCCGTGGTAATGGACGTCGTGGCGAGCGTTGCGATAAATGACTGGAAGCCGAGTTCGTTGACGAGAAACCCGTTTATCAAACCCACAAACGCGCCGACCGCGACCGCGGCCAGAAGCGCTCCAAACCACGGTACGCCGTTTTTCAGCAGCAGCGCCGCGATAAAGGCGCTCATCGTGCCGATGCCGCCCAGCGAAAGATCGATCTCACCGGCAATCATCAGCGTGCCCGCGCCTATCGTCAAAAGCGAAACGATCGTGATCGATTGCAGAATGTTCACGATGTTGCTGGGCCGCAGCGTGCCGCCTCCCGACAGCACCGCAAAAGCGAGAATGAGCGCTATCAGGAAAAAGAGCAATATCGCGTTTTTAGATCGTAAAAAAGTTTTTATCGCCGTCATATCATTGCTCCGCCATTGCCAATTCCAATACGGTTTCTTCGCTCGCCTCCTCGCGGGTGAGCACGCCTGAGATCCTGCCGTTCGCCATTACGTATATAGTGTCGGATATATTGAGCACTTCGGGAAGTTCGCTCGAAATCACGATGACCCCTATTCCGGTTTTCGCAAAATCGCAAATCATCTGATATATCTCGGCCTTGCTGCCCACGTCGATGCCTTTGGTCGGCTCATCGAGAATGAGGACCCGCGTGGACATCAGCTCGTTGGTCGCCCTGCCGAGTATGACTTTTTGCTGATTCCCGCCCGATAATTCCCCAACGAGTTCATTGATGGACGGGGTCTTGATATCATATTTCTCGATCGCGCGGTCGCTCAGCCTTTTTTCCTCGCTGTTACTGAGGAAAAGAAATTTTCTGATGCGGGAAAGGACCGATATGGTGATATTCTCCTTCATCGAGCGGAACAGCACCAGGCCCTCTTCCTTGCGGTCTTCGGGACAAAGTGCGATCCCCAGCGCCAAGGCGCCCGAAGGATTCTTATAGCGGATATTTTTGCCGTCAATGAGCACCTCGCCCGAATCTATCTTATCGGCGCCGAAAATTGCCCGCGCCAGCTCCGTGCGGCCCGCTCCGACAAGTCCCGCCAGCCCTATTATTTCACCTTTTCGCAGGCTGAGGTTGATGCCCGTCACCTTTTTCGTCGTAAGATTTTTTACCTCAAGTATCATCTCGCCTTGTTCCGTGCACCGGGACAGCTTGCTGAACGTATCGCCGATCTCCCGTCCGACCATCGCCTTTACAAGCGTCCGCTCGTCGGTTTCGCTCGTCTTCAGGTCGGCGACGAATTTGCCGTCTTTCAAGACGATGATCTTGTCCGTGATCCGGAATATCTCCGCCATTCTATGCGACACGTAAATGACGATCTTGCCCTGCCGCGCGAGTTCTTTGATGAGCTTGAAAAGGATCGTGATCTCCGCCTCGGCGAGGCTCGCCGTCGGTTCGTCAAAAGCGATAACGTCGGAATTACGCCGATAGGCGCGCATGATCTCAACCATCTGCTGCTGCGCGACGGAAAGCCTGCCAACCGTCATGCGCGCGTCAAGCGGCAGTTCAAAGAGGTCGATGAGCTTTTGGGCTTCCGTTTTCAGTTTTTTATAATTAATAATGCCGAACCGGTTCCGCGGAAGTTCGCCCGCGAAGATGTTTTCCATAACGCTCAACGATGAAACCATCTGGCGTTCTTGATAGATGACGCTGATGCCGGCCGAAAGCGCGTCGCTCGGCGCTTTGAAATTCTGCGGCTCGCCGTCCAGGAGGACTTCGCCGTTATCGGCTTTTATATCGCCGGAGAGGATTTTGAGCAGCGTGGATTTGCCAGCCCCGTTTTCTCCGAGCAGCGCCGTTATTTGCCCGCATTCCGCGCAAAACGACACTTCCGACAAAGCCTTTATGCCCGGGAATGCCTTTGTGATATCACTGAATTCGAGGCGGTTGGTCACTGATGAACTCCTTTAGTTGACGGTCCGCATAAGCGCATAAGGCGTCGCTTATTGAATTAATAATATAACATCATCTTGCCATAGTGTTATAACAATGCAATACAAGTTATAACTAAATACTTATATCCACATACGCCGAGCGGAATCCCATGTCGGGATAAACATAATCCCTTCCGTCACGCATATAGAGTTCCCACATGCCCGCGAACGCGCCATCGTACCACGAGCCGCCTCGCTGCGGCATTCTTTCTCCGTAATTCCTCATGAAAAATAATTGGTCGGTACTATCACCGGACACCGGAGCCAGCCCGAGTTTTGTCAGGAGGGCCGCCGGTTCAAACCCGCCGTTCGTCTTTAACACGCGCAGAGGCATCACCGCGTAAGCGCCGTCCGCGCCGGCGTTTTCCCCGGTATACTGCGGCCGCGTCACCTCCGTGCCGAGCGCGAATCCCTGCGGAAGCGCCGCAATGTCCAACGACGCGCTGCCCATGCAGAGGCTGTCGTACTTACAGGTCAGCGGTTCGCCGGGACCGGTCAGTTTGCCGTCCCTCGTAATGGCGCGCCACGATCCGCTCTGCGCGCTTTCGTCCACACCGAGCGCGCTGTCGTTATCCTTGATGATCTGTATCTCGCCATCGACGAGGCGCAGCCCCGCGACATGTTCCCACACATTACCCACCATATCGTAAATGCCCGCGGCCGTCCCGTCGTGCGACCAGCTTTCGGGGCCCGTGCCCGTAAGCGTCCGCTCCGTTATGCTCTCGTCGATCCGGTGGCCGCTCTGCGCAGGCTCGCCCGATGCCCGCGGATCGAGCGCGTCCGATCCTTTGCTGGTATTTCCTCCGGGACGTATCCCCCGCTTTTCGCAGAGATGCGCGATGGCGCACCATTCGGCATTGGTCAAAAGATGCCAGCCCCGGCCTTTTCGCGCGCAGGCTTCTCTCGCCTCGTCAATGGTGAGGGAGTTTGCGGGATCCCGGCCGTAAATCGAGTACGCTCTGCCATATTCGACGATGTTCAGGTATTTGCTGATATAGAGATGATCGACCTCGCGGCCGCCGGCGATAAATGCCGAGCATATTTCATCTCCAGCCCCGTCATAGACGTCCGACCATCTGAACTTCGGCACACGCACCATCACGGACGGGCGTCCGATATCGTCGGTAATAATGGTGTTTTTGCCGCCGGAGCGGTTTTCCAGCGCGGCGCGTTCCGCAGCGATCCTGTCCGCGGGAAATTCCGCTGTAACTTCCGCTTCGTTTTCCCCGCGCGATATAATGCTCACCTTGCTCATGTCGAGCGGTTTGACGAGCCTTTTTATCTGCTGTATGCCCGCGTCATCGGCTTCTCCGGTTTTTACCACACGCACGTCACGAGCCGGGATCTCAATGCATATTTCGGGTGGGCGTTCAAAAGACACTCCGGGCATTCCCGCCGCATCTCTCGATACGTCGATCCGCGCGGCGCGGTCCCCCTGATAGGCGTCAAGATTTATACTGAAACCTTCGCCCGGAAACCCGATTACCGTCCCTTCGACCGTATACTCCAACATTTCATTTTCGCTCCGTTTTACCTGCGGTAGTAGCGTCACTCGCTGCGTGTTGAAATAATTTTACACCCTGCAGCCCCAAAACGTACATAACAATACCATCGCAGTATAACCTCTGCATTATCCCGTGTAACCGATTGGAAATTGACAAACATTCGGTTTCATTATTAAATGTGAAATGAGTAAGACTTCGGCGAATGATACGCATTTGGGTTTTGCTCGCAAGCGGTTTCACTTTCCATGGAGAAGCACTATGACGAAATATCTCGATTATAAACTTGAAGGCAAGCGCGCCATCGTGACCGGCGGCGGAACCGGTATCGGGGAAGCCTGCGCGGTCGAATTGGCGAAGGGCGGAGCAAGCGTCGCGCTCTTTGGGCGGCGCGAAGGCCCGCTGCAAAACGTACTCGAAAAATGCAGGGCCTATTCCGCGGCAATGGCGGTACCGATGGACGTGAGCGATGAGAAATCAGTCGCGGAAGCAGTTTCAAAGGTTATAGGCGATTTTGGCGGCGTGGACATTCTCATCAATAACGCGGGTATCGACCGGAAGGTCGAGGTTGGCGAATTTCGTTTTGAGAAATATTTCGGCACGGAAAGCGCCGAAGAATATATGAAGTACCTGGCGGTCAACGCTCTTGGCCATTACCTTATGAACAATGCGGTCATACCGTATATGCGGGAAAACCATTTCGGCCGCATCGTCAATATTTCGTCGGTGCTCGCGCTCTCCGGATTCTATTCGACCCCGCCTTACACCGCGTCCAAAGGCGCCTCTCTCACGCAGACAAAGGCATACGCGCAGCGGTACGGCCGCGACGGTATTACGGTGAACGCGATTCTGCCCGGCATGATCGATACGCCGATGAAGGCCGATTCGCCGCCGGAGGAATACGATATGGTGAAAAGCATGACGCCGCTCGGCAGAGTGGGGCAGCCGCTCGATGTCGCGAAGCTCGCCCTCTTTCTCTGTCAGGAAGACCTGTTTATCACGGGAGAAGGCATCTCCGTTACGGGAGGAGCGTAGCCGGGTAATATGTGCGAAACGAAGGGAACGACAAGAGGAACAGACGACGTAGCAGCGGGTGAACTGCAAGCGGACGTACTCGTTGCGGGAGGCGGCATCGCCGGGATCGCGGCGGCTGCGGCTGCGGCGCGAGGGGGCAAAAACGTGCTGCTTATCGAGCGTGAATACGGGCTCGGCGGTATGGCGACCCTCGGCCTTGTCACTATATTTCTGCCGCTCTGCGACGGCAACGGGCGTCAGCTCGTGTACGGCCTCGGCGAGGAACTCCTGAAACTTTCGATCAAACACGGCGCCGAAGCGAATTATCCTCACGCATGGCTCGACGGCGGCAGCGACGAGGAAAAGAAGCAGCACCGTTACCTCGTGCAATTCAACCCGCATCTGTTCGCGCTTGCGGCGGAACGGTTTCTGATCGGGCTCGGCGTGAATATCCTTTACGGGACGCTGTGTACGGGCGTTGATACGGCGGATGGCAGGATAGAGCGGCTGTATTTTGAGAATAAATCCGGACGCGGTTTTGCGCGCGCCGCTTCGTACATCGACTGTACCGGGGACGCGGACATCTGCGCTCTGAGCAGCGCTCCGACCGCGCTGCACAGCGGCGGCAACGGTCTCGCAAGCTGGTACTATTATCTCGATGCGGGCAAGGCGAAGCTCAAGATGTTCGGTCTCGCCGATAAACCGCCCAAAAACGAAGGCGCGCATGACGGGGCCTACGACGCCGCGATCACCGAAAGCATCGGCGATATGCGTTTCTCCGGCGTGAACGGGAGTGAACTCTCCTCTGCGGTTATCGCCGCCCATGAAAAGATGTACGAGGATATTCTCGCGGAAATGGCGATCAGTTCGGATTGCGTACCGGTAACGATATCCTCGATCCCGCTCGTGAGAATGTCGCGCCGGCTCGCCGGCGAATATACGCTCGATGAAAGCGAAGCGCAGAAGCCCATGGCCGACAGCATCGGCATGACAGGCGACTGGAGGAAGCGAGGCCCGGCGTTTGAAATTCCGTTCGGGACGCTTTACACGCAGGCGGTTAAAAACCTGCTCGCTGCCGGACGGGATATTTCCGTGACAGACGCCATGTGGGACGTCACGCGGGTGATCCCTCCGTGCGCCGTGACGGGCGAAGCGGCGGGGACGGCGGCTTCGATCACCTCCGATTTTACGACGATCGAAATAGCGAAATTACAAAAAAGGCTCGTCGCAAGCGGCGTGAAATTACACCTTGCGGATATTCCGCGCTGACAGTATAAGGAGCATGTATGTACGAAACACTCTACCACGGTAATAATATTTACAGCATTGAAGATGAGATCGTCAGGGCGTTTTTCATCGTCGGCGATGAGAAAGCGCTTCTCGTCGATTCCTGTCTTGGCGGCGGCGATATAGTGAAAACCTGCGAAAGTATAACGGATAAGCGGATCATTCTTCTCAATACCCACGCCGACGACGACCATACGGGCGGCAATGCGTCTTTCGGGAAAACGCTTATGCATCCCGCGGAGTTCGCGTGGTATAGCGAAACGAGCCCCGAACGCGCGGCCCGGACACCGCCCGAAGCTATTTGGGAGGGAGAGAGCGTCGATATCGGCGGCGCAGTTTTTGAAATCATACATATTCCCGGACACACGCCGGGCAGCATCGCGCTTATCGAGAGAGAGCAGCGCATTCTTATCGCGGGGGACAGCGTTTCTCTGACGCCGGTTTTCATATTTTCCCCGTTTAGAAGCATTCGCGCTTATGCGGCAAGCATGGAAAAGCTGCTGGCGCTCGCGGGCGACGTCGACGTTGTCTACGCTTCGCACGGGCCTGCCAAAGTGGATCCGGGGCAAATCCGGAAACAACTCGCTGCCGCGCGGAAACTGATGGCGGGCGAACTCACCGGCGCACCGCCGCCGTTTGAACTGCCGGCGCTGATGTACGAGTACGGCGGCGCGGCGTTTTTTCTTTGATTAATGAATGGAAAAGGGGTGCGTCATGCATGAGGTGATACTGACCGATGATGAAAAGAGGATGCTGCAGGGGGAAAGCGGTCTTGTTGCGCAGAAGTGCATGGAGTATCTGCTTGAATTGTGCCGCGTTTCCGGAGCGAGCAGGCTGATCGATCTTGACGGGACCGGAGATTTTCACACCCCGATGACCTCCATGTCGCCGTATTATGAATTCCCGATCGAGGAACTTCGTAAAATAGTCGACGAAGGCGCGCGTTTCGCGATCCCCACCTTCGCGAATAAAGCGCCGTTTTTAGCGCAGCCTCCCGTACAGGGCTGGGAACACTGCGACGTTTGCGCTTTTCAAAACGACGAGTGTCTGCAAAGCGATCCCGCCTTCCATCACAAAGCCATGCGCGAGGAATGGTATGAATTATACCGCCGTATGGGTATGATGACCACTCATTCGTGCGCAAATTATCTGGTCGATACCTACTGGCCCACACAAGGCCAGCATTGTTCATGGAACGAAAGTTCAGCAATACCGTATTGTAATGCCGTGCTCGGAGCGCGAAGCAATATTGACGGAAGTTTCGCGACGTGTTTTCTCGGCAAAACGGCATATTACGATATGCATGTTACGGAAAACAGATACGCCACCGTGCTCGTTGAAACCGAGCGCCTTATCGCGACCGATACCGAATGGGACGTCTTTGGGTTCGCGGTCGGCGAGGACGCCGGCGTCCACGTACCCTGTCTGACCGGAACGGCGAAACCGACGACGACGCAGCTTCAAAAACTCAACGCCGCGATGAATACCGGCGGCGCGGTGCGGATGTACCATATTCCCGGCACGACACCGGAAGCGCCCACGACAAGCTATGCTTTCGGCGGCAAAACCCCGCAACGAACGGTCGTTATCGGAGATGCCGCGCTGCGAAAGGCTTACGATACGCTCAACTATCATACGGGCGACATCGTCGACATGGTCTATCTCGGCTGCCCGCATCTGAATATCGTCGACCTGATGATGCTCGCGCGCAAGCTCGACGGGAAGAAAGCGAAAATCCCGTTTTATATCATGACCGCGCCGTGGATCTACCATGTGGCCCAGGAAATGGGGTATGTTGAGAGTTTTGAAAAAGCCGGCGCGCACCTGATGACCGGAAGCTGCCTGGCCGCTATGGGCGCCGTACCGAAAGGCGTAAAAACCATCGCGCTCGACAGCGCCAAACAAGCCTATTACATCACCGGCTGTTATCCGGACGAAGATAACAAGCTCGAAGTTTGTTACGGCTCGCAGGACGACTGCATCGACGCGGCGCTTTCGGGAAGATGGCGCGGCGAGTGGAAATAAGGAGAGGCTATTATGTCTGAAAAAATCAGGATACCGGGCCGCGGCGAATATCCCGGCAAAGTAGAGGCCGAAGCGCTCGTTTCCCCGAAGCCGCTCGAAGGGTTTGCCAACAACAATCCGGGGCGCGGTTACACGACGGAGCGGGGCCATCCGCTCTTTGGCGTTCCCTACAAGGGGAAAGTCCTCGTCTATCCTTCGCCGCGCGGTTCCGGCGGATTTATGAGCTACGGTTTCGGCGATAATAAGCCCGCCGCTTTCGTACACACGGAAGGCTGCCCGCTTTCCGTCGCCTGCGCGATGGTAGCGCACATTCCCTCAATGACGGACTTTGCGGACGACCCGATGAAATACATAGAAACCGGCGATACCGTACTCGTGAATGCCGATGAAGGATACATCGAGATAACGAAGAAGCAATAATGCGGCCAAACGCAATGGACAAACAAACTCTCATACGAATAGCGGGTGATTTCTGCGATAATTCACCGACCAATTATCTTCCCGACCGGGCATTGCTTTCCGAGGGCGCCGCGGAAGGTAATAATTTCGCCCGGAATAATATCTACGGGAACGCTTCGGATGCGCTCCGGCTGGGCGCCGACAGCGAGAGCGACTACGTCGGGATGCGTTTTTATAAAAGACCGGTTCTCTCGGTAGGCGCGGCTTCAAACCCCGGATTTTTTGATATCAAAAAGCCGGAAGCCGTCGGTGCGTTTCATAAACTGCCGTCAGACTGGATACCGGACGCTAAACGCGTTTTATCGTTATGCCTCCCGTTTGAAGACCGGATCCTCGCGTCAACCAAAAACGACCCGGTGGAACCTTCTCTGGAATGGCTGATGGCGCGTGTCGATGGGCAGAAGCACTTGCTCGCTCTCGGCGCTTTCGTTCGCGACGCCATTACCCAGGAAGGATACGCAGCCATCTGCCCGCAGCTCGAAGACGAGTACGCGATGCGGCCCGCACACTTCCCGCTTCCGGACAGAAACGATATCCCGCCATACGCTTCCAACTGGTCCGAACGGCATGTCGGCGTCGTAACGGGACTCGGGACGTTCGGCCTGTCGACAAATTTTATTTCCAAGGCGGGGTGCGCGGGGCGTCTTATCAGCGTGGTCACGGATATGGCGCTTTGCCCGGACGAAAAAGATTATAATTCGTACTTAGATTACTGCAATAAATGCGGGGCATGCATACGAAAATGCCCCGCCGCAGCTTATCTGGAAGGCGGCAAAAAAGACCACCGCCTGTGCGGAGAGCATATACACAAGACCTGCATGAAATATGAGCCGCGCTACGGATGCGGCAAGTGTCAGTCCGGCATTCCCTGTGAGCGGCGGCCGCTCGCTAAAGGCTGATTTCTTCGCCGGGCACTATCTCGACGAGCTTCTTCGCCTCGCGTGAAAGGCGTCCCGATTTCCACGCAAGCACCACGTTGCTCGTTCCGTCAAAATCTATCAGCGGCAGATAATTTAAATCATCCGAAGCGGGCCCGAGTGTAAATTTACCGCAAATAGCCACGCCTTTCTTTGTCTTGATCTTGTGCAGCAGAGTCAAAAAATTATCGACAAACTTGATGTCTCTCGGTTCATATCCCATATGGCGGCACCGTTCGACCGTCAGTTTTCTGTCGTTTTCCTCTCCCGTAGACGGCACGCGGTAGTGGATCTCCTGCGCGAGCAGCTCCCGGTCGATATCCACGTAATTCTCGTGCGCCGACAGCTTGTGGTCGCTCGCGGTGACGAGGTAAAGCTGATACGCCGAGACCCTTTTATACGTGATGCCCTCCATGTCGATCAGGCCGAACTCCTGAATAACGGCAACGTCGTCGTTATAATATTCGAGAGAGCGCCGTATATCCTTGAAATCGCCGAGGGATTCGACGAGGACGACGTTCGGGTTTTCCTCCTCGTATTGACGAATAAAATTCTTTATCATCTCAAAGTCTTCGTTGGTGTCAAACGTCGTCGGTTCGATAATATTCAGCGTCTTTGGCGGGACTTCTGAGATCCGGTGCGCCGTAGCTATAGTTTTTTCAATATTATTATACAAAGGCTCAAGCGTCGAAAACAGATATTCGCCTTCCGGCGTCAGAGAAACGCCCTGATTGCTCCGGTAGAACATTTTGAGCCCGACGCCTTCTTCAAACCGCTGCAACGTCTTTGACAGCGCCGGCTGCGATACGAACATAGCGTCGGCCGCGTTTGAAAGATTGCGGTATCGCGCAACGCTGAAGAACGCCTCTATCTGCTGAAAAGTAATGTTGTACATGGATTCTCCCGGGCTCATTTTCTTCCGTTCGACACCAGTATAACATTCCCCGCTTGATTGTCAACACGTGTGGTACTTCTCAGTAAATGATTTTTATTAATGGAGAGAGCCGCGCTCCTTTTCCCTGAGTGCGCACGATTCGAAAATATGCTATAATTACATTCGGTCGTTTTAAACGGCAGGACATAGGGCATAAGAAACTGAATATGAACCACGTAATGTGGGGGATTAGCTCAGATGGGAGAGCGTCGCGCTGGCAGCGCGAAGGTCAGGGGTTCGAGCCCCCTATCCTCCACCATAAACATAAGGCCAGACCCTTGCGGTCTGGTTTTATGCTTTCTCGTGAGAGACAAGGGGGCGAGAACCCGAAAGGGCATCGCCGTTAAGCGAAACAGTCCTGCGGACTGTTGAGTAGGCGATGGTCCAAGCCGACCGTAAGGGGAGGCGCAGGACGGCAGACGCGCAGCGGATGCAAAGCCCTCTATCCTCCACCATAAACCAAAAGCAGGCTCTTGTAGCCTGTTTTTGGTTTATAATGAAAGTAGAAGGTCGAACCCCTGACCAAAGGGGAGTTTGAGGGGAAAGCATTTCCCCTCATCGGAGAGGCGAGCGTAAGCGAGCTTCGGATCACCGCTCCGGGGGTGACAGGACGGAGGAGCCGAAGGTGACGCAGTCCGCCGAGAGGGGGCAGAGCCCCCTGCGGGGAGCGTAGCGACGGGAAGGGGTTCGAGCCCCCTATCCTCCACCAAAGCATAAGGCCAGACCCTTGCGGTCTGGTTTTATGCTTTCTCGTGAGAGACAAGGGGCGAGAACCCGAAAGGGCATCGCCGTTAAGCGAAACAGTCCTGCGGACTGTTGAGTAGGCGATGGTCCAAGCCGACCGTAAGGGGTGGCGCAGGACGGCAGACGCGCAGTGGCTGCAAAGCCCCCTATCCTCCACCAACGAGATAAAACGAGCCAAACAGCTCGTTTTTATATTTCAGCATGATATATAAGCGGGGGCGAGAACCCGAAAGGGCTGAAGCGTCCCGTGAACGCTTCAGATCCAAGCACGCGAAGCGGAACGCAGGACGGCAGACGCGCAGCGGATGCAAAGCCCCCTATCCTCCACCAACGAGAGGGAACTGGGTTTTGTGACCCGGTTCCTTATTTTTTAACGCGGAAAGATGTTGATTATTTTTCGGCGTTTTTTTGCGTTTATAGGCAGTAAGCAGGGAATTGAAGCTGAAACGGGCGGCGCGAGGCTGCCCGAGAAGGCGCCTGCCGCGTCATACAATCATCGGGCTATTTTGTCTGAAAACATTAAAAATAGATACTATTTTTAGAATGCTTGCAACCTGATGCGAAAGTGGTGTATACTGTATAGAACTATGGAATATACACGATAAATCAAGACGGATTTGTTGCAAGTTATTCCACGAACTTTCCAAGGTATGGAGGATAATCAAATGATAACATCACAAAAAACAAAACATAAGTTATTGCTTATAGCTGTCATAT
>JAISEX010000053.1 GCA_031263875.1 Eubacteriales Family XIII. Incertae Sedis bacterium
CTGGAGTACGATTTTATTATCGGCGGGCGTATCGCGATCGACGACGGCAGCTCGCAGGTCGCCATCAGGCTTGCCGAAGCGCTCGGCATCCCGGCGGTCAGCAGCATTCTGAAACTCGACATCGCGGATGGCAAGGCCACGGCGGTCAAGGAGATCGACGGCGGCACGGAAACGATCGAGGTTCCCCTTCCTTCCGTTTTGACGGCACAGAAGGGTCTGAACGAACCGAGGCTTCCGAGTATGAAGGGCATTATGGCGGCGAAAAAAAAGGAAATCAATACGTTATCACTTGCGGATCTCGGCACTTCCGTATCTGAACTCGCGGCGAAGTCGAAGATAACCAGTTACAGTCTTCCGACGCCCCGCACGGCGGGCAAGATCGTTCCCGGAGAACCGGCGGAAGCCGCGGCGGAACTTGCGCGTCTGCTCAGAGAAGAAGCCAAGGTCATATAAGGAGGAGGATGTATTATGTCGAACGGAATTTGGATTTTTATAGAACATGCAAAAGGCGAGATCAGGAAGGTTTCGCTGGAGCTTTTGAGTCAGGGACGGATCCTTGCCGATGAAAAGGGCGAGGAACTCGTTGCCGTTATCCTCGGTGATGGCGTGCAGGGGCTTGCCGGCAAGGTTGGCGCGTACGGAGCGGATAAGGCGCTCGTTATCGAGGATGAAAAGCTCGCGGAATACACGACGGGCGCGTATACGTCCGCGTTGGGCAAGCTGATCCTCAAGGAGGAGCCGAATGCGGTACTGATCGGCAACACGGCGATCGGCAAAGATCTGGCGCCGCGCCTTGCCCAACGTCTCGGCGTGGGTATGGCGTCCGACTGTGTGGGTATGGAACAGAGCGACGCGAATTTTCTGTCGTTCCGCCGTCCTGTATACGGAGGCAAAGTGTTCACACAGGTCGAACTGACCGGGAAACCGGTCGTTGCGACTATCCGCCCGAACACGTTTCCCATCGCTGAGCCGGACGCGTCGCGCTCGGCTGAGGTCGTTAACGAGACGGCTGAAATCGATCCCGCCGATCTGTGGGCGATCATAAAAGACGGTGCGCTTGCGGTTTCCACGAGGCCCGAGCTGATCGAAGCGGAGATCATCATTTCCGGTGGCCGCGGCATGAAAGGCCCGGAGAACTATACGATCCTCGAGGAATGTGCGGACGTTATCGGCGCGGCCGTAGGCGCGTCGCGCGCGGCCGTGGACGCGGGCTGGAGAGAGGAAGAGTTTCAGGTCGGGCAGACCGGCAAGACCGTGTCGCCGACGCTGTATATCGCGTGTGGCATCTCGGGCGCTATGCAGCATTTGGCCGGTATGAGTTCTTCCAAGGTCATCGTCGCGATCAACACCGATCCGGACGCGAATATTTTTACAGCTGCGGACTACGGCGTCGTCGGCGACCTGTTCGAAATCGTTCCGCTGCTGACCGAGGAATTCAAGAAGCTCGTTGCTTGATTGCGAACGGGCGAAAGGGAGGTAATTATGAGTAAATACATCAAGAAAGCGGTTGTACTCGGAACCGGCGCTATGGCGTCCGGCATCGCGGGCCATCTGGCCAACGCGGGAGTGCCGGTCCTGTTATTGGGACGCGTTCCGAAAGACCTCAACGACGAGGAGAAGAAGAAGGGCCTCACGTTTGACGATTACGCGGTGCGCAGCCGTCAGGCCATTAAAAGTCTTGAGAGGATTGTCAAAGGCAAGCCCCCGGCCCTCTATGACCCAAGTAACGCAAATCTGATTTCCGTGGGCAACTACGATGACGATCTGCCGAAGATCGCGGACGCGGATTGGATCATCGAGAGCGTCGTCGAAAACCTTGATGTAAAGAAGGACCTTCTGAACAAGGTTGTCAAATACCGCAAGCCGGGCGCCGTGCTGAGCACGAATACGTCAGGCATCTCAGTCAACGCTATTTGCGAGGATCTGCCGGATGAAACAAAACAGCATTTCATCGGCACGCATTTTTTCAATCCCGCCCGCTATATGAAGCTGCTCGAAATCATACCCGCCAAGGATACGCTTCCTTCTGTCGTCGACTTCATGGCGAATTACTGCGAACGCGTTCTCGGCAAAGGCGTCGTTCGCGCGAAGGACACGGCGGGCTTCGTTTCGAACCGCATCGGCCTGACGGGAGGCAACCCGGTGATCACTTCCATGGTGGAGCTTGGCATGACAGTCGAAGAAGTCGACGTTGTGACCGGAGTCCAGATGGGCAAATCGCCTCTTGCCACATTTCTGCTTCAGGATATGGTTGGCCTTGACGTCTGCATGCTGTCGCTCAGCAATGTTACGGATTCGATCTCGGACGCCGACGAGCTGGCTGTCTTCGAGACGCAGAAGTTCGTTTCGGATCTGGTCGATAACGGTGACCTCGGCGATAAGACCGGCAAGGGCTGGTATCAAAAGGCCAAGAATCCCAAGGAGAACAAATACCTCGACTATAAGACGGGCGAGTACGTCCCGCTTAAATTCCCCGTGTTCGATTCCGTGGAGGAGGCAAAGAAGGCCAAGGACGTCAAGGACAAGTTCAACGTCCTCGTTTACGCCGACGATGTCGCGGGGAAACTCGCATGGGAAATCACGAAGAAGATGTTGCTCTACGCAGGGGACCGCCTACCGGAGATCGCGGACGATATCGTGTCGATCGATAACGCGATGAAGTGGGGTTACAACTGGGCGCTCGGCCCGTTCGAGAACTGGGACGCGATCGGCGTCGAGAAGTCCGTAAAGCGCATGAGGGCCGAGGGCGCAAAGGTTTCCAAGGTAGCGCTCGATCTTTTGGACAGCGGCAAGACCAGCTTCTATACGGTCATAGACAACAAGAAGCACTATTTCGACTACAACACCAGGGAATACGTCCCCGTGGACGTGCCGGCGGATCTCATCGATCTCGCCGCGTTGAAGCTGGAGGGCAAGGTAGTAGAGGGCAATGACAGCGCCAGCCTGATCGACATCGGCGATGGCGTCGCCTGTCTTGAACTGCATCCCGCCGGTAACGTGGTGAACGCGGAAGTCCTCGATATGATAGGCGCGTCA
>JAISEX010000076.1 GCA_031263875.1 Eubacteriales Family XIII. Incertae Sedis bacterium
CTGGCAACCGGCGCAAGCGGCAAAAAACGCGAGATGAGAGAGCGCGAAACCGAACCTTCCGTGCCGTCACCTCCGGCTCCTCCGCGGGCAGAGAACACGGCATCTCCGTCCTCTCGCCGGCGTCCTGGCAACCGGCGCAAGCGGCAAAAAACGCGAGATGAGAGAGAACGAAATCGAACCTTCTGTGCCGTCACCTCCGACACAAAAACGCAGCTTGGCGGTTGAAATTATACTATTTATAGCAATTAAACGATAATAGGTTTTTAAGAGAAAAGTAGGCCCATCCGAACACGCGAAAGCGGCGGATGGGCGGTAAGGCGGCAACGGTGGCGAAACGGCCAAGATTACGGTAACATTATTATCGTAAACCAAGGCCCAATCCAAAAACCACCAAAAAGTTACCGAAAAATGGCCACAAAACCATCGGCAATTAACCAAAAAATAGACGCAAAGGAGGCGAATATGAGAGAGGCAAAATTGAACAGAAAGACAAAGGAAACGGATATCGAGATCGCGATCCGGCTGGACGGCGCCGGGACGTGCGACGTAGAAACGGGCATCGGATTCTTCGATCATATGCTGACGGCGTTTGCCGTTCACGGGCGGTTTGACCTGACAGTGAAGTGCGCGGGCGACCTCGCGGTGGATGGCCATCACACCGTGGAGGACGTCGGCATCGTTCTCGGAAAAGTCTTCGCGGACGCCCTCGGTGGCAAGGCGGGCCTCGCGCGTTACGGGTCGTTTTTGCTGCCGATGGATGAGTCGCTCGCGGCGTGCGCGGTGGACATCAGCGGCCGGCCGTACTTCGTCTTTAACGCCTCGTTTCTCACGGAGCGAATCGGCGAATTGGACACACAGCTTATCGGCGAATTCTTCCGCGCGTTCGCGGTAAACGCGGGCCTGACCCTGCACCTGAACGCGCCCTACGGCGAGAACGACCACCACAAATGCGAGGCGCTTTTCAAGGCGTTGGCGCACGCTCTGTGCGAGGCGGTACGGGTCGACGGGGACGCCGTGCTTTCGACGAAGGGCGCCCTATGATAGCGGTCATCGACTACGGCGCCGGTAATATTTTCAGCGTAAAAAACGCGCTCGGCTTTCTCGGTTTTACCGGCAAGCTGACCGGGGACGCGGCGGATATTCGCGCAGCGGACAAACTGATACTTCCGGGTGTAGGCGCGTTTCCCGACGCGATGCGCATGCTCACGGAACGGGGCCTGACCGACGTGATCCGTGCGGAAGCCGCGGGCGGCAAACCGCTGCTCGGCATCTGCCTCGGCATGCAGATTTTGTTCGAGCGCGGGTATGAGTTTGAAGAAACGCGGGGGCTCGGTCTTATCGAAGGCTATGTCGATAAGCTGACGCCACCCGCCGGAGAGAATTTGAAGATACCACATATGGGGTGGGATAGCGTCGAGATCATCAACCCCTTGCCGCTGACGAAAACGGTTTCGTCCGGCACGACGATGGTGTACTTCGTTCATTCGTATAAGGCCGTCACGCCGAGAGAAAATATCTCGCTGCTCGCGCGTTACGGGCAGGACGTCCCCGCCCTCGTTTTTCGCGGCTCCGTTTACGGCGCGCAATTCCATCCGGAAAAAAGCGGCGAGGCTGGGCTGAACATACTGAGGAGTTTTGCAGAATTATGATAATCTTACCCGCAATAGATTTACTTGACGGCGTCTGCGTGCGTCTGACGCGCGGCGATTATAACGCGTCCGAAAAGGTCGCCGAAGATCCCGTGCTGACCGCGCGCGGCTTTGCGGAAGCGGGCGCCGAATGGCTCCATATGGTAGACCTCGACGGCGCGAAGGCGGGCGAGCCGCGGAACTTCGGTACGGTTGCCCGCGTCATAGCGGCGGCGAATTTGAAGGTCGAACTCGGCGGCGGGATCCGCACGATGGGCACGATCGAGGCGGCGTTTGGAATCGGCGTGTCGCGCGTGATACTCGGCTCCGTGGCTATAAGCGATCCGGCGCTCGTGCGCGAAGCGGTTACGCGGTTCGGGGAACGTATCGCGGTTGGGATCGACGCGATGAACGGCTGGGCCAAGGCCGGCGGCTGGCTCGAGGACGGCAACGTACATTTTGCGGAGCTTGCGCGCGCTATGGACGAGGCGGGTGTGCGGACAATTATCTACACGGATATCTCGCGCGACGGGACGCTTTCGGGGCCGAACACCGCGGAGCTGAAAGAGCTGAACGAACTCGTCAGCGCGGATGTCATAGCGAGCGGCGGGATCCGGAATATCGTCGATATCAGTGAATTGCGGGAACTCGGGCTCTCCGGCGCGATTCTCGGCAAGTCGATCTATAAAGGAACGATCGACCTCGCGGAAGCTGTGCGGTGCGCGGGAGGCGAAAGCGAATAATGGAATCACGGCAGTTCCGCTGAGTGGTATATTATACAGAAGCGATGCGAGAGAGATTAAGGAAATTAATGGAAACGTGACGGGCTTGCTGCTGGTGAACTGTAACGAAAATAATGGAAACAAATTATCTTATTGGCGATGGGCTACGAGGGAAATAATGAAAACTATCAATTCTGTCGGGCGGCACATCGCGAGGGAAATAATGGAAATAACATCACTCCGGCACATACTAAACTGTTCGGTGGATAAGAAAGGAGATAGCCTTTGCTTGCGAAGCGCATAATACCGTGTTTGGACGTGAAGGACGGAATGGTCGTGAAGGGCGTCAACTTCCTCGAGCTGAGGGACGTCGGCGATCCGGTCGCCTGCGCGGTCGAATATAACCGGCAGGGGGCGGACGAGGTCGTTTTTCTCGATATAATGGCGTCGCACGAGGGGCGCAGCACGATGATCGACGTGGTGGAGCGAACCGCCGAGAAGGTGTTTATCCCGCTGACCGTGGGCGGAGGCATTCGGACGGCGGACGATTTTCGCGATCTGCTTCGGGCGGGCGCCGACAAGGTCTCGATAAATTCGGCGGCGGTGGCGCATCCCCGCGTGCTGGAGGAAGCCGCGTACCGGTTCGGGAACCAGTGCGTGGTCATCGCCATCGACGGGAAACGCGTCGGCATTGACGATGATCCGCGCAGCCCGCGTTACGGCAAAAGCGTCTTTCACGTTTTTACCGAGGGCGGCCGCAATGACGCGGGGCTCGACGTTATCGAGTGGGCGAAAAAGGCCGAAAACCTCGGCGCGGGCGAGATATTACTGACGTCGATGGACACGGACGGAACGAAGGCGGGCTTTGACCTCGAAATGCTGAACGCGGTTTGCGCGGCTGTCACGATTCCCGTTATCGCGTCCGGCGGCGGCGGCGATCTTGCTTCGTTCGTCGAACTGTTCGAGCGGACGGACGCTGACGCGGCGCTCGCGGCGTCGATATTCCATTACGGGGAATATGAGGTCGCCGATGTGAAGGCGGCGCTGCGGGAAGCGCGCGTGCCGGTGCGGTAAAGGGGCGTGCGAATGACGGATTATTGATAAATTATGAAAAACCATGAATCAAACGTTTTATAACGGCGGTTTAATGGAAAGAGAAAGAAGAACGAAATGAGTGATTTGGACAGATATTTCATAAAAAGTGAGCTGATACCGGCAATTGTCGTTGAGGACACGACGGGCGAGGTGCTGATGCTCGCGTATATGAACCGCGAGAGCCTCGCAAAGACGCTGGAAACCGGTTACACGTGGTTTTACAGCCGTTCGCGCGGGCGGCTCTGGCAAAAGGGCGAGGAATCCGGTCACGTGCAGCGGGTGGTTTCCGTTACGCCGGATTGCGACGACGATACGCTGCTCGTGCGCGTAAGCCAAACCGGCCCCGCCTGCCACACCGGAAATCCGACGTGCTTTTACAAGGAATCCCTGATGTAATTGATATCTTGTGGTTTCTGATACTTTATTCATCTCAAGTTTTGATCAGAGCAGCACAAGGGCACACAGGGAGCGAGGCGTAGCCGAGCGACGCGCAAGGGATAGAAGGGGTGCGCAGCAGCCGCGAAGCGGCCGAAGCGAACGCGGAGCCCCGAATAGCCCGGTGGGGCACTCAAAAATAAGAGGCCGTTTTTTATAAATGCTTGAGTGTGGAATTGCCCCGCGGGTTAAAAAATCATTTTGAGTGCCCCATGCGCCCAAATCAAATACGATTACTGATAGTTCTGAGGGCTGCGGGGCTGGATAGTTTCGGACAAACGGAAAACCCCGCTCAGGCAATGATTTATATTATAATAGAAGCAATGGGAGGGCATCGCGGCGGTCTTGCAAGGAGTGAACATGGATAACGCAATCAAGGAATTATACGAAGTGATCGTGTCGCGCCGGCAGGCGAGCGAGGACGGCTCCTACACGGGCTATCTGTTTCGCGAGGGGCTCGACAAGATCCTGAAAAAAGTCGGGGAGGAAGCCAGCGAAACGATTATCGCGGCCAAATCGCTGCAGGCGGCGGAGCGAAGCGCGCCGGACGACGTGGCGGCCCTGAAAGACGATTTCGAGAACGAAGTCTGCGATCTCTTGTACCATCTGCTCGTGCTGCTTGTGGACCGGGGCGTGCCGTTTGAAGACGTCGAGGCGATACTTTCCGCGCGCTCCGCAAAGACCGGCAACCTCAAACAGTTCAAACAGGTGGATAAGAACAGCTAAACGCTGCGCTGTGGTTTTCTGACTGCGTGGGCAGTTTTGAATGAAATCACTTAGTTTTTCATGCACAGATAATGTGCAAACAACATCAGGCGCATGGCATAGGCATCATCAAGCGCAACGTAGATAGCATTTTGAGTAACGCGAACGACAAATCGAGGAGCAATGGGCGCAGTCAGTCCCTCGGATTCCGCATTGTAGTATAATGATATGGGCAATGCTATTTTGATCGACAAAAAACCATAAGGCGGTTATATGATGGCGGAATTTTTGATTGAGATTCCAATGATAGCGTGATATAATGGGGCAACAATCCCCCGAAAGAAATATTGGTAAGAGAAACTTTCAGGGTAATACTATGGCCGTGCCATAAAAAACTATGGAAATTGCTGATAGACAGAAATTTGCTCAAACGTGACCTTTGTAAAATGGCAAACGTTGGCACAACGATAATAGAGAAACTTGGCAGGGGCGAGAGCGTCAATCTGGACATAATGCTCTGTATTTGCAAAGTTCTCAACGGCGACATTGCTGACATCGTTGGGGTAGTGTCGGGCAAAAATGACTTTAAATAATATGCAAGAAAGAGATGGGACAACAGTTAAAGAGAAAAACAATTTCTATACGTTATTCAAAGAGATAGCACAGGCAGGCCGCAGTAGGGGTATTCACTTAGTATTATGCACACAGCGTCCATCTGCGGATGTTGTGCCGACAAATATCACTGCGAACCTCAACGCTCGACTTGCTTTACGTGTTAATAATTCAATTGCTTCACGTATGATAATCGGTGACAGCGGAGCGGAAAATTTATTAAAGCATGGCGATATGCTGTACAAACCCGATTCGGGCTCAGAGCGAATACGTGCGCAAGGATACTTTATTGACATAGCTGAAATTGAAGAAATCGTCACGGAAATTATAACCCAGTCCAATAGACGGTAAGGACGATGAGCAAAATATCAATCAGATTTTTCGATGACCAAGAAGTACGCGCCGTCTGGGACGATGAGGCATCCAAGTGGTGGTTTTCCGTCGTTGATGTTGTCGGCGTGTTGAGCCAGAGCGTGGATGCGCGGAACTACTGGTATGTGTTAAAAAGCCGCTTGAAAAAGGTTGGGAGCGAAGTCCTTACAAATTGTAAGGGGTTCAAGCTCATAGCGCCTGATGGCAAATACCGCATGACGGACTGCCTCGCAAACGACGGCGTTATCGCGCTTGCCAAGGAGTTCCCAGGGAAAAAAGCCAACCGCTTTATCGAGTGGTTTACCTATTCCGACGATACGATTGATGGCAAGAGCAAATCTAAAGCGTATGCGCTTTTCGATAGCTCGTTGCTTGATGAAATCGAAGTTGGCACCGCCAAGGGATTGCAACAGATTCACGGCTACCTGTTTGGCGGTCTGTACGACTTCGCTGGGCAGATAAGAACACTCAATATCGCCAAGGGCGGCTTTCAGTTTGCAATGGCGCAATACCTCACGGACGCGCTGCGCACCGTTGAGCGGATGCCGGAGGGCAGCTTCGACGAGATTATAGACAAATATGTTGAGATGAATGTCGCCCATCCGTTCATGGAGGGCAACGGCAGAAGCACGAGGATATGGTTCGACCTTATATTGAAAAAAAACTTGAAGCTCTGCGTGGATTGGAGCAAGGTCGGCAAGAAAGAGTACCTTGACGCGATGGTCAGGAGCGCGTCGGACCGCATTGCGATAAAAGCTCTGCTGAAACCCGCGCTGACCAACAAGATAAACGACCGTGAGGTGTTCATGAAAGGCGTTGACTATTCGTATTATTACGAGCAAAACAGAGACATCACCGGTGGTAGCGAAGTATAGCATGGAATGCAATGGCGAAATTGGTTGACTACATCATTTTTCTGCGAGTACATAGAGAGCTTAAGCGTAATGCATTACAAGAAGATGTTTAGTGAATACCTGGTCAACGTAAACGATAAACCTAGGTTGCTTGTCTTTGACGATACGGTTTTTGTGAAGCCTTTACCGGAGTTGGCAGGCAGACAAGCCGATGTATTGATGGATTATCCGTGTATCCAGAAGAAATACCCGAGCGTGAAAAGCACTACATTATTGATGCGGATAGTTGAGAACTGCTTCGGGATATCGTGGCGATACCGATTATCCCAATGTCGAAGCCGAGGAAGACGAAGCTGTAGTGCAATAAAAAATGGTCTTCCCAAATACTATCAGCTAACGACATCAATGGCGGATACCGGCGTTGCACAGCGCGAGCTACGACCGTTACAGTCGATAAAAGGCCAGTATCTCAAATTTATTATAAACACAGACAAAATGCCGTTTACCGACTACAACGGAATAACCCAAATAAATAGTATCGATTTTCTGTCACATCGGAAAAGGTTCGGTTGGAAGGCCATGTAATGCCAAACATATTTTTAGTTGAGGACGACCGGGAAATCGCGAAGAATCTGACGCTTTTGTTGCGTTCGGAGGGCTTTGCTGTTACCGCGGCCGCGACGCAGCGGGAAGCGCTTTCCGCGCTCGGCGGGAATACTTTTGACGTGGCGCTGATCGACGTGTCCCTGCCGGACGGCAACGGATTCGCCGTGTGTACGGCGGTGAAGGAAAAGGGGCCGGATATCCCCGTGCTTTTCCTGACGGCGGCCGGCGACGAGATCAGCGTTGTCACGGGACTGAACATGGGCGCGGACGATTACATTACGAAACCATTTCGCCCGCGGGAGCTGATTGCCCGGATCGGAGCGGCGCTGCGAAAGAGCGGGCATGCGCAATCGTCCTTTGAGATCGGCGGCCTGCAGATCGATACGGCGAGCGGTTTGGTAAAAAAGGCGGGCCGGGAAGTCTATCTTTCGGCGCTGGAATACCGTCTGCTGTTGGTGTTTTTGAGCAACCGGGGAGCGATCCTCACGCGCGGCAAGCTCCTTGACGAACTGTGGGACGCGGCAGGGGAATTTGTCAACGACAACACGCTGACCGTCTACATCAAGCGCCTGCGTGAAAAAATCGAGGACGATCCAGCGAATCCGCGCATCATTCTGACCGTCCGCGGCACGGGTTATAAATTAGGAGATCAGGGTGTTTCGGAATAGAGAACTTCGGCGGTTCGGGCTTTTATTCCTCATGCTGGCCGCGATCGTAATAACGGCGGGGTTTCTCATGGATCCGGCGGCGGGAATAATCGCGCTTGCGTCCTCCGCCTGCTTCGGAACGGCGTTTTTCGTTTTCACGAGGGCACGCTATCGCAATCTCGCGCGGATTTCAAAGCAGATCGATCAGGTGCTTCACAGCGCGGACCAGTTGGATCTGAGCGGTTTTGACGAGGGAGAGCTCTCGATTTTACAGAGCGAGATCACGAAGATGACCCTGCGCATTCGCGAGCAAAACGACGCGCTGAAAAAGGACAAACGCTATCTGGCAGATTCGCTGGCCGATATCGCGCATCAGTTGCGCACGCCGCTCACCTCGGCTAATCTGATCCTCTCGTTTTTGGCGAAAAATCCCGACGAAAGAGAGCAGCAAACTTTTGTCCGTGAACTGGAGGGTTTGCTGATGCAGATGGACTGGCTGATCACGTCCCTGCTGAAGCTCTCCCGCCTGGACGCGGGCGTCGTGGCGTTTCAAAGCGAGCGCGTCGGCGTGAAGGAATTGCTGGCGTCCGCGCTGAAGCCGCTTGCCATCCCCATGGAGCTGCGCAATATCGACGTGCGCGTGGCGGCGCCGGAAGGCACTGCGATACGCGGCGACGCGGGCTGGCTTTCGGAAGCGATTCAAAATATCCTGAAAAACTGTATGGAAAGCGCCGGCGAATACGGGAAAATCGAGATTGCCTGCACGGATAATGCCCTGTTTGTCGAGTTGGTAATACGCGATAACGGCCCTGGTTTCGACCAGGAGGATCTGCCCCGCCTGTTTGACCGCTTTTACCGCGGGAAAAATGTCAGCGCCACGGGATACGGCATCGGCCTCGCGCTCAGCAAGATGATCGTTTCCGGGCAGGGCGGAACGGTGACGGCCAAAAATCACCCGCAGGGCGGCGCGGTCTTTGCGCTGCGGTTTCCGCAGGCGTAGGAGGGGGACGGCAGGGAGCATCCTACAAGAACATTGCCTCGCTGTTTTTATACGGGCGTACTGTTATAGTAAAGCTCATCGGGACAGATGTCCTGCCCGTGTACCCATTCAATACTTAATCCCGCAGGTTTAACGGTATTGAAAATAGCGGGGTTTTTCAGCTCATTAAAGGGTCGGAAATCGAGATACGGCTTGACATCGAACACCTTTTTTTCATCATTACTGAACGTTACAAGCAGGCAATAATCTGCTTGCGGCGTTACCTTGACAGCTTTTGGGCGTATCATAAAATCACCTTAATCCCTCAATTTTAATGACTTCGCCGCTCTCGTTCCATGCCGTCCACGCGGCGTTAAGTTCGTCCGTGTGGAGTTCACACCAAGCCTCAACGAGCCTCCGTTGTTTTTTCGGCAATTCACCCGTAACGAGATTTCCCTCAAAGTCGTAGACGCCTTCGTATTCGGGATATTTGGCGTGAAAGTATGAAACTTGTTTCATACTTTGGCCATGCGCGATTTTGCGCGAAGCGCAAAATAATCGCGCGGCATTAGATGATAGTTGTCTCCATGTGTACGTTGAAACTACAACGCGCACTGAGTTTTACAGTTTGTTTGCACCGCAAAGCGGCGGGGAGACAAATGTGGGATATTATGTCGACCGCCTAGCTCTTTATAGATATAGATCAATATCCCGTAGAATTGCGATATTATCGGCAATTTGAAGCCACCTTTCCGTTACATACTGCTCACTTACTCATCTAATTTTATTATAGGCAGAGCGCTCTTTTGCGTCAAGCCGGAATAATGGATTTAGATAAAAGCGCACTCCGCCCAAGTGACAATTCAGTCACCGGAAAGTCACCGGGGTGTCATGCGCGCATGGTACAGTAAGAG
>JAISEX010000137.1 GCA_031263875.1 Eubacteriales Family XIII. Incertae Sedis bacterium
AAAAGTCTTCTATTGTTAAAATTTTAACAATAAAGCCGTCTCATTTATTTCAGAACAGCCCCATGCGCCCGCAGCGATTCCCCCGGCGCTGCGAACGCGTCGCGATACCATCATGCCGCCGATAATCGCGCTGAACTCGCCATTCACGCTCGCGATGTGTACCGTCTTCACTCTGATGCGCCTCCCGCTCCGGCCCTACGCCGTCACCCGGTCCAGCACAAGCTGCGCGATCTGGACCGTATTCGTTGCGGCGCCTTTGCGGATATTGTCCGCGACGCACCAGATATTCAGGCCGTTTTCAACCGAAAAATCGCGCCGTATGCGGCCGACATAGACCTCGTCCGTCCCCGCCGCGTCACGCGCCAGCGGATAGACGTCGCTGGCCGGATCGTCCTTCAGGATAATGCCCGGCGCGTCCGCGAAGAGCCGCCTGACGTCCTCCACATCGAACGGGGTCTTCATCTCGACGTTGATGGATTCGCTGTGCGAGTAGAAGACGGGCAGCCGCACCGTCGTCGCCGTCACCGCGATGGAATCGTCGTCTAATATCTTGTGCGTTTCGTTGATCATCTTCATTTCTTCTTTGGTATAACCGTTTTCCTCGAAAACGTCGATGTGCGGCAGGCAGTTGTTCGCGATCGGATGCGGGTAAGCGACGCACAGATCGTTGCCCTTGAGCCCCTCCGAAAGTTCGTGCGTGCCCCTGACGCCGGAACCCGAAACCGCCTGATAGGTCGAATAAACGATGCGTTTCAGGCCGTAGGTGTCCTGCAGGGGTTTCAGCGCCACCATCGCCTGGATCGTCGAGCAGTTCGGATTCGCGATAATCATCTTCTTGCCAAAGGCCGTGAACGCCGCCTGCGGATTGACCTCCGGCACGACGAGCGGGACGTCCGGATCCATGCGCCACTGGCTGCTGTTGTCCACGACGAGAATACCGCGCGCCGCCGCGATGGGCGCGAAATGCGCGGACGGGCCGCCTCCCGCGGAGAAAAGCGCGATGTCGATATCCTTGCCGTCGAACGACTGGTCGCTGATCCCCTCGACGCGGTAATCCCTGCCGTCGAACGTGAGGATAGCCCCGTCCTCGTCCGGAGCGGCCAACAGGTAGACCTTTTCGTAAGGGAAATTTCTTTCTTCGAGAACTTTCAGGAACGTCGTTCCGACCATTCCCGTCGCGCCCACGATAGCGAGGTTCGGTTTTCTGTTCATCTTCTATTTTTTCCTTCGCCTTAACACGCAAAATAACTTTATACCGTGAATATTAGCAAATACTATGCCAGTGACGTGACGAATCGCGGGCAAAGGCGGAACGGAACGCGGGAATTTTGCGTAATGGGAACGGAGAATCGCCTCTTTTCAATGATTGCGCGGCTTTTTCCCCGCGAGTTTACGGGAGGGGCATCGTGCGGTTTTCATTCGGAATTGTACGAGAAATCCAAACGCCTGCTTCATTATTGCGGATTTCGCGCTTCATATGTTGAGCAGTGGGGCGCGAGGTGAGGTGAGGGTAATTCCGGATAAGGGAAAATTGCCTTGCTGTGCGGAATAGAATTGCGATGAATTTGCCGAGTGGAATATTATGGCAATCATGATCGTGTACGAGATTTGATGTAAGCTATAATCGTTTACTTGCGATTCCGCATTTTCGCTAAATGCCATTGAAATGGCTGCGTTTGTGGATATGATTAAACAAATGTCATAATGAGCAGTTTGTATGGTGTAACTGGATTGCTTCGCTACGCTCGCAATGACTTTTGCGGAAACTCAGGTAATCGTTTAGGTCTGCTGTATGTAATGCGCATTTTGTGATAATTTTCATGACGGGGGACGGCATAATGAGAATGCTTGCGCCGGTTTTTCCTCTCGCGCTTTTTGTCGCTGGTATGGCGAACTGCTGCGCCGGCGTAAGGACGGATGGGTCGTTTTCTTTTCTCGCCTTTCCCGCGCAAGGGATCGCAGCGGAAATCCCGCAGGGAGGAGCGAAGCGACGATCCGAGGAATTGCAGCGTAGAGCCCGGTGGGGCTGTTTTAGTGTGTCTGGAATCTCATTATTGTTAAAATATTAACAATATATCGTTCGTTCATTTTAAAACAGCCCCATGCGCCCGCATTTCAGGCGTACCTGATATTCATTGTCAGAAGATCAACCGGAAAATCACGTAGTCTGAGAGCGTTTGCGCAGAAGGGTCGCCTGGCTGATGCCGAGAAGTTTCGCGGCGGCGCGCGTGTTGCCGGCTTTCGCGAGCGCGGATTCGATAAGGGAGCGTTCGTAGTCCTCCACCAAGGCTTTCATGGGAATGGAACCGTCGGACGCGGGGGCGTGCGGCGGTCCCGCGTCCAGCGACGCGTCCCGATTCATATCGTATTCCGCTCCGCATTTCGCGTAAAAGTGCTCGGGGGTCAGGACGTCCTCGGTGCAGGTAATGACGAGGCGCTTGACGATGTTCTCGAGTTCTCGCACGTTGCCCGGCCAGGAATAACTGTGCGCGAGTTTGATAAGCGCGGGCGAGAAGCTCTTGTTCGTCCCGTACAGCTTGTTGCACATGTAGGTGTAATGCCGGATCAGCGGCTCCACGTCCGCCGCTCGTTCACGCAGCGGAGGAATGTTGATCGAGATGGTGTTCAGGCGGAAAAATAAGTCTGAGCGGAAGCGTCCGGAGCGGGTCATGCCGATAAGCCCCTTATTCGTCGAGGCGATGACGCGCACGTTCACGTGGATAAGTTTCGTGCCGCCGACGTGGTAAAACTCGCCGCTCTGCAGGACGCGCAGCACCTTGGCCTGGGTTTCGAGGGGCATGTCGCCCACCTCGTCGAGCATCAGCGTGCCGCCGTCCGCGATTTCGAGCAGTCCCGGTTTGCCCTTCGCGGACGCGCTCGTAAAGGCGCC
>JAISEX010000071.1 GCA_031263875.1 Eubacteriales Family XIII. Incertae Sedis bacterium
TGCCGCCGAAAAACGGCGATCAGGAGGGCGCGGAGACGCTGCCGCCGGAAAGCGGTGACCAGCCGATCGCCCCCGTTACGTCCGAGACGGGCGAAAAGGGAAAACGTCTTACGGCGCAGCAGGACGCGGGCGGCGTGATATTTTCCGTTTCGACAAAATTGGAAAACAATCAGAGTTTCCAAGTTTTTCTGCCCGTCTTTTGTTACCGGCCGCAGGGAGAGCAAAGTTGGACGACGGTCACGACGAATACGGATACCAGCGGATATTACCGGTTTTATATTGACAAGCAAGAAATCAAGGATGATACGGCCTATCAGTATGTGCTGACCTATCGCGTCAGCAATTCCCCGAGTAATTTCTCCTTTCAGGTCTGCAAGCTGATCGGAAGTTTTCAGAGAGACTCATCCGGGCAATGGACGCACACGAACGACAACCGGGAACCCGTTACCACGCAGCGTGAAGTCAGCGATGAAGCGGGTTACAGCTTTATGGTGGAACATAGCCGGCGCATCAGTACGCTGGTCTACAACGGCTTCACCTATCAGTTCTTCCCGAGCGCGGAAAGGACAAGCTCCTATTTCCGCATGACCGACCCCCTCGACGGGACGCCGGCGCCGGTTTACGCGACGGGAACGAATGCGACCCTGTATGCCATCGTGAAGGGCGGCCCCAGCCAACCGATCGGCGTCTATAAAAGGATCACCACCGATGCGACGCCAACGGGCAGCACAAGCATCTCGTATCGCGACGTGGCGTACCCGTACAGCATCAACGTCCCCGATTATTTTGACGCCAGCGGTACGTTTTATCCGATCATGGCATCGGATGGCAGTTATGACAGCGGTAATATCGGCAGTGCGGCCATCAATGGGAACAGCCACACCATGACCTTTACCCCGAGCGGGTTTACGGGCCGGTGGAACGTCGGGCTGAAATACGCCGTGCCCAGTATAACGGTGAACAATATCCTCGAAAACACAACGATCACGCTGACCCAAGGCGACCAGAGCAGTTTTGAACAGCGTCCGTCGCAGGACGGCGCCTTATTGCGGTTTACCAACCTGCCGAGCGGCGAGAATAAACTGGTGGTGGAGTTAGCCGCGGACGGCTTGTTTACGATACCGCTGCGTATTACCGTCGTCCCGGAAACGGCGACAGTGACCTTGACGAACCTCGATGAGATTTTAACATTGACCGAAACCGCGGACTACGATGCGGTCAACGGCGTCCTGAAGCTCACCCAGCTTCTTAAAATGGATATGGAACATGAAGGCGGCGCGGTGATCGCGAAGTCGCCCGCAACCTTCAAACATGTGTCGAACAACCGTCTGCTGCCGGGCGTTCCCCTCAAAAAACAGTTCCGCGTGTACAACGGAAGCAAAACGGCGTCATATAAGGTGGTCGGGTATGATATGAGTCCCGATTATACGAAGCTCTCCACGCACAGCGTTATTCGCGCCTTGCCCGACGCTGGTACGGCGATTTATAACTACATGCAAAAATACAATCCCGGTGAATTAGCGAAGACGCAAATGCGCTTCGCCTACGATTTTGAAGGGGTCAACGGCGTCAGTCTCTATGAGGGCCTTTTGCGCTATTACCGGGAGCTTCCGGGTAACCCGTATCCGAATCTTACGCGGCTGGAGGATCTGCCCACGTCGGTGATCTCGAATGAGATATTCTTCGGCTCCCATCCGTATTTTTCGCTCGCGCAGGTGGATACCGCGAATGAACATGTTATGAAATCGTCCGAGGATGCCTATCTTATCTGGGAATACGATACGCGGATGATAGAACTGGCGAATCACCTGTTATACGAACGAGCCTTGTTTATCAGTTTTGACAACAGCCCGGGAGCGTATCCGTGGTCGAGTTCGAATCCGGCGGAGTCCTATCCCGCCTACCGCGATAAAACGCCGGAAAACAAGGCGATGATGGATACGATTCTCAGCGGACTGCCCATTATCAAGCCCGGCGGAACCGTTTCCTTTGATAATTTCGCCTTCGGCGTGAGCGGCGCCCTGATCCACAATCCCTATTTGGTTTCGCACTACGATTTCGGGTTTGACTTCAGCTTGCGGCTTGCCGTTATCGGCGTAGAGGGCATCGCCTTTGAGGACGTTAACGCAAGCGGCGCCTATGAGCCCGGCGCCGACCGTCTGCTGCCGGAGACCAAGCTGCGGCTCTTCCGCGACGGGGAGGCGGATTTCGTTGCCGAAACGACGACCGATAAACAGGGCCGCTACGAATTTGCCGACGTTCCCGCGGGAAATAAATATTATCTGTCGGTGGAGACGGCGACCGGTATGGAATTGATACAAAAGGGCACGGGCGAGGCGGCCAGCCATTTTGACCCGGACAGCAAGAAGACCGACACCTTCCTTGTCGAGAAGGATGAGGCGTATCGCTATAATGCGGGTTTCGCGGCAAAGCAAAACCGGTGGACCGTCACGTACCACGGAAACGGAGCGACCGGCGCGGTGACCGACGATAAAAGCCCCTATTCCGGAGGCGTTGCGACTATCCTGCCGCACAATTACAAACAGGCGGGAGCGGCCGGTACGGGATTTGAATGGCCGGGTCATCGGTTTACCTCCTGGAATACCGCGCCTGACGGAAGCGGAACGAAGTATCTGCCCGGCGACAAGGTGACGATGGATCGTGACTATGTCCTCTATGCGCAGTGGGAGACGGCGATACCGGAACCGTTTTTACCGGGGAACGTCGATCCTCCCGGCGGGAAAGCCCGGACGGACGGATCCACGCCCGTAACGGGCGACAACGGCTCCCCGTGGCTTTATATCCTCTGCGGAACGGCAATGGCCTCCCTTATTATTTTGCTGGTACGCAAGAGAAGACGAAGCACCTGACAGACTGCGATGAAACCGCCGGCTGAGCCGGCGGTCATGATTTGCTGCGTGAAAGCCGGCAGGAGATTTTCGGCTGGATCCTTATATAAAAAAAAATATATAAAAAAGCGTTTTGCGCGTGTGATCGCGAAAAATACGAAAGCTCTATTACTCAAATAAAGACGGAAATAACGAAAAGCGTTGAAATAGCGTGATTTATCGTCC
>JAISEX010000080.1 GCA_031263875.1 Eubacteriales Family XIII. Incertae Sedis bacterium
GTATCAGATCCATCACGCGCAGCAGCTTTTCCTCGCGCTCCATCAAAAACAGAAGCGCCTTCAGATAATCTCCGTATAGCGCTCCGCCGCTGTCCGCCGGATATTCAGCCGTGCTCGAAATGGCGCCGTTTAAAATCTCCTCGATATTCAGCGTCGCCCACTGAGCGCTGTTTTTAAAAAAGGGAACGCGGCCGCCGTCTTCGAGAATCATGATGTCGTTTCTCGTTTCGGCCGAAACCCACGCTTTCGTAATGGCCTCAAACGCCGCGAGTTCACCCGCGCCGCCCTCCGCCGCAAAGGGCGCGGCCAGCGCCGTTATAATTCCGCATTTCTCCGTGTCGGCCAGCAGCGCCGCCTTGTTCATGCTGTCACGCAGCGTCGTCAGGTAGGCTTTTACCACGGCGTAATTCGCCGCGTCGCTCTCTTTGCCCGCGATAATATATTCCACCTCGCGCGCGAAAAACCGTTCCTCCGCGTAGACGCCGTCATGCGCGTAACCGAAGACGCTCACGATATATTCGTCCGCGGCGGTCTCCGCTCCGGCGGAATCGAACACCTCCGCGAGCAGCGATATCTTCTCGTCCGAGAGGTCGAGCGCTCCCGAACTCACGTAGCCGTGTGACGGAAGCGCCTCCTTGACCGCTTGGTTGCGCAGTACGCGCGCCGTTTCCGGCTCGCCCTCCGTATCGCCGAAGCCGGGACCCGAATCCTCACTAACCGCTATGATCTTCTTCTCCACGGCATGGTGTAATTGCGCCTCGAACAGCTCCACATCCAGCAGCGAGAACTGCTTCAGGCTCGCGCCGTACTCCGTCCTCAAATGTATCATCTTCGATCCGCCGTCCAAGGGCAAAAATCTGTTGTAACCCGCCGCGTCAGTTTTCACCGCGGAATCGGCGTAAAACGCGAGGTCTTTCTCGATCTGCTGTTCGTCGCCCCGAAACGCGAGAAGCCCGTAATCGGCGTACAGCCGCGTGTCGTATTCCGCGAGGATCGAGCGTCCGGCGAGACGGAACGCGGCGTCCGCGCAGCTCCTTCCCGCCGACGCCTTCGTCGCGGCGAATATCACCGTCGTCAGCCCTATCAGGCAGGCGAATAACACCGTAATAAGAACCGCTGCGTCGCCCCGCTCGCTTTTGAACAGCCGCTTCACCATGCCGGTAAAATCCCCTTTTCCTCGTCAATACTGTATGACCGCGCCGTATAGACCCGGTCGATCCTGCCGCTGCGCGTCAGCATGCCGCCCGTGTAACGTTCGGTCGCGTCCGCGCTGATATACGGCGAAAGTGTGCCGCCGCCCTCGCCATAGGTGATGTCGATGCTCTCAGCTTTCGCGCGAAAAATATCCGGCTTCCCCGCCTCGGTCAGCACCAATTCCGTCGTGCCCGTCCCGGCCGCGGCCCGGTCGCGCAGTTCCTCGTGCATCTTCGACCGCAGCGAACATTCGCTGTAATAATTGATCATCATCGAGATCGTAAACAGCGCGCTCAAAATGATAAGCGGGAAGACGATGGCGGATTCCACCATTGCCGAGCCTTCTTCCGAGCGCATCATTCGAACTTACCCGACGAGAGGCTCGCGAAGATGTCCTCCACAAACGACTGTATCTGCGTGCGGAATATCAATCCGATCACGATGGCTATCGCGACGAGGATCGCGACTTGGACGAGCTCCATACCGTCATTTTTCTTCATCAAACGTATAATCTTTTTCATGTTGTACCTCATTTCTATTCCGGCGAGTGACTCGCCACGTACCGTGTAATAAATTTTTCGCAAAAGTTGTTACCGCCACACTGTCAAGCAAAACGCCTGACGCTCTTTCCCGTCAAGCGAAATGCTTGACACTTCTTTTTGTCAAGCAAAATGCCTGACGCCATTTTTCGTCAAGTGAAATACTTGACACTGCTTTCCGTCAAGCAAAACGCTTAACACTTCCGTTTCCCTGTCCTTCGTTAGCGCACAAGGCGCAGCGGGCAGGTTGTCAAGCAAAACGCCTGACACCATTTTCAGTCAATCAAAATACTTGACACTGCTTTTGTCAAGCAAAACGCTTGACGCCTCCGTTTCCCTGCGCTTCGTTACCGCACAAGACGCGACGGACAGGTTGTCAAGCAAAACGCCTGACATTACGTCTTCGCGCATTTTATCGCCGTGTCACGGAATGCCATAACGGTCTGATTTCGCATCGTCAATGCCGGCCTTTGGCTTAAATGTCCCGAATACCATAATTCCCTCACCTCCTTTCGCATTTTCGCCCCAGTCCCTCGCTACTTCATCTCGATAACCGCGGGCGCCACGGTTATCAGTATTATCACCACGAGCTGCAAAACCATCGGAAACGTCAGTTTCGTTTCCGCGATGCGCCCCGCCTTCTCCGCGCTCTTTTTCCGCATATCCCACAACATATCGCTTTCCTGCGACAGTTTTTCGCCGAGCGCGCTGCCCTTGTCGATGTTATCCGCGAGTATCGCGCTGAACCGCATCACCTCGCGCCGGCCACTCCTTTTCGCAAGCTCGGAAAATTCCGACATAAGCGACACACGCGACGAGCGTATCCGGTCCTCCATGCGGCACAGTTCCTCGTAGAAATACCGTTCGCCCACGGACTCCCTGCGTTCGCGGTAATCGTCCGCGATCTTCGATATAGCGCTCGTGATCACGATGCCCGCGTTGAGCAGGAGCAGCAGTTTATCGAGAAAATCGGGGAAATCACGCTCGACGCTTTCGCGCGCGGCCGCGATCTCCCGGTCGATACCCGCGTACCGGCGCCGGTAGACGATAAAACCGAATATCAGAAATACCACGGGCGCAAACAATATCGTCCGGTTCGACGGCGCCGCCCAATCCAACTTGACGCCGCCGGCCGTCCCCGCGGGCAGCACCGCCTCGTTTCCCGCGCTGCCGTTCGACACCTCGTCGACGACGGAATCGATGGTTTCCCCGATATCTCCCGCGTAGGCGTAATCCCCCGGCGGATCACCGACAAAGAGGTTCAGTTCAATCCTCTCGGACGCCTCGCCAAGACGGATCATGGCGCTCAGACCGACCCGGTCGCCCTTACGCCCTTCGATATGGTTCACCGTGCCGTCCGGCGTTACTGCCTTCTCGTTATCGGACGACCACACGATATCCGCGCCGCTTTCGGCGTCGTGGCCGATCAGATCGAGGTCGTATCTGACGTCGGAAAGTTTTTCATTCCTCCCGAGTATCAGCGCGGGAAGCCGCTGCTTCAGGTCGTCTATGCGGCGGCGTATCTCCGCGGCGTTCGCTTCCGCCGGCAATACGCCGACGGACACACGCTTCTTCACGCTTTCGCCCCCGTACTCGGCGGTCACTTCCGTGTCGATCCGCTTCGTCGCCCCGCCGTACGCGTTCCGCGTCATATCGGCCTCCGGCTGCGCGAAAAACGGGAACAGCGGCGTTACCGCAAGCGCCAGCGATACGAGCAGGCCCGCGAGCGCGATCATGAAATTCTGCCGGTTCCTGCGCCGCTCCTTCGCGATACATTCAGCGGGATCGAGCGTCCCGGCCGCGCCCCATTTCTGCCGCATTACGGCTTCATCGCCGTATATCCCGCGCGCTATCTTAGACTTCAACATTGGTGATCTTCTGCCCCCATACAAAAGCGAATCCCATTACCGCGAGCGCCGCCGTCATAATGACGATGCCCGCGGGCGTCCCGTACAGCGGCCGCATATAATCCGGCGACGAGAGCTGCAGAAACCCCATGATGATCACGGGCAAAACCGCGAGGATCACCGTTTCGTATTTTTTCTGCGCGATCAGCGTGTCGATGCCCCGGCGTATCTCGATCTTGTCCATGATCTGGATCGACGAATGGTGCACCGCTTTCATCATATCGCCGCCCGTCGTCAGGCAGGTGAAATACACATCGGCAAAGTTTCGCAAATCGCCGCTGCCGCACCGCGCCGCAAAGTCGAGCATCACGGTTTTTTCGGACTCAAGGCCGACGGTCAGCCGGTCCAGCGCTTCGTCGAGTTCGCGCATAATCACGTCGCTCTCACCGTATATCAGCGACAGGTCGCCCCTCGCTTCGAGCAGCGCTTCCGTCAAATGCCGCCCCGTCGCGAACGACGACGAAAGCGACGCCAGCAGATCCTTCACGCGCACATCCATATCAGCCTTGAATTTTACCGCCAGATGTTCGTTATAGAACCGCTTGCACGGTATCGACATTGCGGCCAGCGCCGCGGCACAGATGATATTATGGTAAAACAATATCCCGACCAGGAAAAACGCCGGCACCGCAACCGTGTAATACGTGTGTTTCTTAAAATTTTTCACCACTTCATTCCTTTCATCTTCAGCTTGGTTTGATCCCGCAGCGGGTTTCCCGTGCGAAACAGCCCCCGCTCGGGCGAGTAATCGAATAATTTGTTCAGCGTTATCTCGCCGTCTACCATGCCCGTTATCTCCGATATTTCGAGCGCCACGCGCCGCCCGCCGCCGATGCGCCCCAGATGCACGAGAATGTCGATGCCCTCCGTTATCTGACGGCGAATCGCCGCGATCGGGTAATCGGCTGCTTGCAGGAACATGGCTTCGAGCCGGTACAACATGCCCGCCGGCGAATTAGCGTGCCCCGTGCTCAGCGACCCCGAATGGCCCGTGTTCATCGCCTGTATCATGTCGAGGACTTCCGCCCCGCGCACCTCGCCCACAATGATCCGGTCGGGACGCATGCGCAGGCTCGCGCGTATCAGTTGCGTCATACCCACGCCGCCCTTGCCGTTCGCGTTCGCGCTGCGGCATTCGAGTTTCACGATATTCTCCAGCGCGGAAATCTGCAGCTCCGCCGCGTCCTCGATGGTCACGATGCGCTCGTGCTTGGGAATGAAATTCGAGAGGACGTTGAGAAACGTCGTTTTGCCCGAACTCGTACCGCCGCTGATAAAAATGTTGTACGCCGCCTGCACCAGCTTGATAAGAAAATCCGCCGCCGCCTGCGTGATCGTCCCGTACGCGAGCAGCTCGTCCATCGTAATGCGCGACTCGGGGAATTTCCGGATCGTCAGGATCGGCCCGTTCAGCGCGACATTTTTATACACCGCGTTGACCCGGCTGCCGTCCGCAAGCCGCGCGTCGAGGATCGGCGTGAGCTCGTTGATTTCCCGGTGGACGTCCGCCGCGATGCGCCGCATCACTTCCTCCAGTTCCTCCGTCCCGTCGAATTCCGCGTCCGCGCGCATCACGCGGCCCGCCTTCTCGATAAAGATATCGCGCGGCCCGTTCACCATGATTTCCGAAACCGAACCGTCGTCGACAAACGGCTGCAAAATGCTGAGCTTCTTCCTCGTCTTGTAGAGCACCGTGTCCACCACGCGGATCCGCTCCGCGACCGAAAGTCCCGCGTACTCGCGATTCGTCGAAACCCTGTCCTCCGAATAGCGCCGGATATCCTCGTCGCCGCCCACCTCGGGACGCGCCCTGATATGTGTGCGCACGTCCTCCGTCAACTTTTGTATCGCATCCCGCATTTCAATTATCCTTCCTTTCGTCACTCCGCGGCGCGGCGCGTAATACCACAATGATCTCCTTCACGCCGCGCCCCACATCCTCCGGCAAACTCAACTCAATGCCCCCGCCTCCCGCAAACCCGTCCAGAGGACGCACCATCCGCGCCGACGTCCCCGGAATATTTTCCGCGATCACCTCCGCGAGAGCCGCCGCGAAGTCCGCATCAAACCCCGCGATTTCCTTATTTAAATGCTTTCTAATAATCTTCATGTCTGACAATATATCACTTAATCAATAATATGTCAATAGAGTATTTAAATTCTTTTTTAAAAACTTTTTTATCAATTGAGAAAAGATTGAGAAATTCCCAAAATATTTTCCGGGCGCATGGGGCTTCGCCCCACCGGGCTATCCGCTTGTATCTTTTTTGCCGGTGGCAAAAAAGGATACCGCTGCTATCCCTTGGCAGAGGTACAGGAGCTTCAGCTCCGTCGTACCTCGCACATCGAGGAGCGCAGGGCTTCAGCCCGTGGCGCTCTACCGTGCGCGGGACATGCGCGAACTTCTGTGCCGTCTTCGCACAATCTGTCATTACCGTCCCAAGCCGCAATCACCCATGCGAGAAAAGCATATAGCATACCCCTCCTCCTACGGCGTCCCCGTTTCTCACACGGGCACCAAAAGAAACGAGAGCCAAAATGAACGCAAGCATCCTCTCCCTGCCGTCTGCCTTTATTCCGGGCTTGCCCCGAAAACCAAACGGCAAAACGGTAATTCTGTCCGCAATAGTGACGACACGCAAGCCATTCTTCTGTCGGTCATTAGAGTTGTAACGAAATTAGCTGTTTTCCATATTGTGTCAACAAATTAACCGCAAATCAGGTTGCATTTAAGCCATAATCGTTTACGCTTGATGTATTTAATTTTAATTTCGTTACAACTCTATTGCGAGAAGGCGCAGCCGCGAAGCAACGTTCGCTGCGCTCACTCCTCCGCTCGGCTTCGCCTCGCTTCGCTGTCCTGTTTTACATTACAATGCGGCGTAGCCGCGTAAAACAGGCGGCCGAAGCCCCGTAGAGCCCGGTGGGGCTGTTATAGCATGTTTAAGAGCTTTTGATTGTTAAAATTTTAACGATAGAATCGCCTCATTTATTTGAGAACAGCCCCATGCGCCCGCTGAAAGCCCCGGCGCATAAAAAGAGGACGGCGAACCGTCCCCTTCTCTTTATTATATGATATTTACATATTTTTCCACACGTTCGCACAGTAACGCCCATGCTATCACGGCAACGCCCGCTCTCACACGGTAACGCTCCGCGCTATTCCGCCAGGCCCTACTTATCGCCGTGTATGGCCGACTGCGAGGCCGCGAGCCGCGCGATGGGCACGCGGAACGGCGAGCAGGAAACGTAGGCGAGCCCGACGCGATAGAAGAAGTCCACCGAGGACGGATCGCCGCCGTGTTCGCCGCAGACGCCGAGCTTGATATCCGGGCGGGTCTTGCGACCGAGTTCCGCCGCCGTCTTGACGAGCTGACCGACGCCGTCCTGATCGAGCCGCGCAAACGGATCGTTTTCGTATATCTTCTTCTCGTAGTACGAATCGAGGAAAGCCCCCGCGTCGTCGCGGCTGAAGCCGAAGGTCATCTGCGTCAGATCGTTCGTGCCGAAGGAGAAGAATTCCGCATCCTCGGCGATCTCGTCCGCGGTTATCGCTGCGCGCGGTATCTCGATCATCGTACCGACGAGGTACTTCAGATCGACGCCCGATTCCGCGATAATGGCGTCCGCCGTGGCCGTTACGATACCCTTCACATACTGCAATTCCTTCTTCGCGCCGACGAGCGGTATCATGATCTCGGGAACGAGCTCCCAGTCGGGATGCTGTTTCTTCACGTTGATCGCCGCTTCGATAATGGCGCGCGTCTGCATCTCGCCGATTTCGGGATAGGTCACGTCGAGGCGGCAGCCCCGGTGCCCCATCATCGGGTTGAACTCGTGGAGCGAAGCGATGACGTCTTTCAGCGCGTCGACGGAAATATTCATTTCACCCGCGAGCGCGACGATGTCGTCCTCCTCCGTCGGCAGGAATTCGTGCAACGGCGGGTCGAGCAGCCGAATAGTGACCGGCAGCCCTTCCATCGCTTCGTAGATCGCCTCGAAATCCCCGCGCTGCATCGGCAGTATCTTCGCGAGCGCCGCCCGGCGCTGTTCCACCGTCTTGGAAACGATCATCTCGCGGATGGCCGCGATCCGGTCGGCTTCAAAGAACATGTGCTCCGTGCGGCAGAGGCCGATGCCTTCCGCGCCGAAACGCCGCGCCTGTTTCGCGTCCGCGGGCGTGTCCGCGTTCGTGCGGACTTTCATCGTGCGGTTCTTGTCCGCCCATTCCATAATGCGCTCGAAGTAACCCGTGATTTCCGCAGGGATCGTCGCTATCTTTTCGCCGTAGACGTCGCCCGTCGAGCCGTCAAGCGAGATAAAATCGCCCTCGTTAAAGGTCTTGCCGCCGAGCGTAAAGCTCTTTTCGTCGCTTGCGATCTTGATATCGCCGAGGCCGGAAACGCAGCAGGTCCCCATGCCGCGCGCGACAACGGCCGCGTGGGACGTCATGCCGCCGCGAACCGTCAGGATGCCCTGCGCGTAATTCATGCCCTCGATATCTTCGGGAGAGGTTTCGAGCCGGACGAGAATAACATCCGTACCCTTCTTCGTAACCCATTCCGTAGCGGAATCGGCCGTAAAGACGACCTGGCCGGTCGCCGCGCCCGGAGACGCCGGAAGGCCGCGCCCGATGGACTGCGCCGCTTTGAGGGCGGCGGGGTCGAACTGCGGGTGCAGCAGCGCGTCGAGCTGACGCGGATCGATCATCGTGACCGCTTCCTGCTCCGAGATCATGCCCTCGTCGACGAGGTCGCAGGCGATTTTCAGCGCCGCGGCAGCGGTACGCTTACCGTTACGCGTCTGGAGCATGTAGAGCTTGCCGTCTTCGATGGTGAACTCCATGTCCTGCATATCGCGGTAATGTTTTTCGAGCGTGTTCACGATCGCCACGAACTGGTCGTAGACGGCGGCGTTTTGATCCTTGAGCTGGTCGATGGTCTGCGGCGTCCGGACGCCCGCGACGACGTCCTCGCCCTGCGCGTTCATCAGGAATTCGCCGTACATGCGGTTTTCGCCCGTGGTGGGTTTACGCGAAAACGCGACGCCCGTGCCGGTCGTATCGCCCGTGTTGCCGAATACCATCGACTGGACGTTGACCGCCGTACCCCATGAGGACGGAATGTCGTTCATGCGGCGATAGTAGATCGCGCGTGGGTTGTCCCAGCTGCGGAAAACGGCTTTGATGGCACCGAAAAGCTGCTCTATAGGATCCGTCGGGAAGTCCTCGCCGAGCTTCGACCGGTATTCGGCCTTAAACTGCTCCGCGAGCTCCTTCAGGTC
>JAISEX010000162.1 GCA_031263875.1 Eubacteriales Family XIII. Incertae Sedis bacterium
CAAAGAGCTTACGTTTCTTCATCATCCGGGTACCTCTGGAAATTCATGTTGTGCGAATTTGGCACGAAGTTTGCCGCGATTCATAGGCAAAAAACGCAGGAATACTGGGAGTATTTTGAGGATTTTTGCCGAAGAAGCGCGGTAAAATGCGCGGCAAAGGCGTGCAGCAGGGGTTTATAGAGGTGCCCCTTACAAATAATTCGTAAAAATCAGAAGCGCTTTTATGTTGCGGAGCGGCAAGGGCGGGTCGTGAAACTCGTCCGCCGCCATCATTTCAACGCGGCGTCACGGCGGATAACATCTTATTCGAAAGAAAAACAGCGGAGGGCAGTATGGATGCAAGCAGACTTTTTGCAAAGAATTTTTTAGACACGACGTATGACAAACTTCCCGCGGAGGTCGTAAAAGAAACGAAAAACCAGATCCTCGATTTTATCGGCGTCGCCATCGGTGGTTCCGCCAAAGAGGGCGGTAATGAAGTCCGCGAACTCTATACGGAGTGGGGCGGCGCGCAGCAGGCGACCGTGTGGGGTTACCGGGGCAAACTTCCCGCGCCGCACGCCGCGCAGATCAACGCCACGTTCGGGCATTCCCTCGATTACGACGACGTGCACGAAGCCGCTACCATGCATCCCGGCGTCGTAACGATCCCGACTTCGCTTGCGATGGCGGAATATGTCGGCGCGCTTTCCGGCAAGGATTTTATCCAGGCGGTCGCCATCGGCGGCGATATGATATCACGCCTCGGACTCGCGACGCGGCCCGGCCAGAACATCCATCAGTTCGGCTGGCATTTTACGACGATGAACGGTTTTATGGTTTCGGCGGCGCTTGCGGCAAAACTTTTGGGACTCACGGAAGACGAGATCGTGTCGGCTATCGGCATCGGTTACCATCAGGTCGCGGGTAACGGGCAGCCCGTTCGCGACGGCGTGCTCACGAAGCGCCTCGGCCCCGGATTTGCCATTAAGGGCGGCATGACGGCGGCCCTGCTCGCGCAGAAGGGCGTCACGGGAGCGGTCAATTCGCTGACGGACGGCGAGTGCAGCTATTACAAGGTCTATCACGGCGGCAGTTATTCCGAGGAAAAGCTGACCGGCGGCCTCGGCGTGGAGTTCGAGAACACGAATATCTCCATTAAGCCGTATCCGGCCTGCCGCGGCACGCACACGTTTATCGACGCGGCTTTGAAGATAAAGCGGGAAAACGCTATCGACGCGGACGGGATCGCGGAGATCACGCTGTGGACGGGGAAGGGGACGCGGCAGCTACTCTGCGAACCGTTTGAATTCAAGAAGGCGCCGCGCAATCCCGTCGACGCGCAGTTCTCGGTGCCGTGGGGCGCCGCCGTGGCGCTGACGAAGGGCGCTGTCGGCCTCGGCGATTACACGGACGAAGCGATCAAAGATCCCGCAACGCTCGCGACCGCCGCGAAAATCACGCTCGACCATGACGAACGCTGCGACGGCGTCGGTCTTGAGCCCGCGCGCGTCGGCGTCAAGATGAAGGACGGGACGTTTTACGAAACGTTTGTGGAACTCGCCACGGGTTCGCCCGGCAATATGCTCACCTACGAGCAGGTCGAGGCGAAATTCCGCGACCTTATCAAAATCCCGCCGAAGACGATTTCCGCGGCAAACGCGGGTAACATCGTGGCTTTTGTGGCGGATCTTGAGAATCAGCCCGATGTGACGAAACTGATCGACTATTTAGTGTGGGAATAAACGCGTACGTGATGCCGTTTCGCTTTTCCGCGGGAATGTGCGAGGCGGTCGCACGATAAATGAAGCATAAGGCAAAAAACATTTCGCCCCTCCGCAGGATTTTTGCGGGAGGCGAGGTGCGAAGATCAATAAATCATAACGCAAACAGACAAGGAGAAAAAGAATGACAGACATACCCAAAACCAGCAAAGCAGCCGTGCTCCTCGAAGTCGGCAAACCCGAAGTTATTCAGGACGTAGCGATTCCGGAGCTTGAAGAAGGCGCGGTACTCGCGAAGGTTCTCCTTGCGGGCATCTGCGGCACGGACGTCCATCAGGGCCGGGGCGAACTCTCCATCCCAACGATCACGCCGCTGATCCAGGGGCACGAAACGCTCGGACGCATCGAGCAGATTTCCGGCGACCGCAAACTCGCGATCGACGGCACGGAGCTGAAAGTCGGCGACCGTATTATGTGGGCGCACCCGTTCTGCGGCGAATGTTACGAATGCCGCGTGCTGCGCAAACCCTATATGTGCAGCAAATCGTTCGGTTCCGGTTACGGCTTCAATAAGCCCGAACTGCTGCGCGGCGGTTTCGCGGAATACGTGAAGATCACGCCGGCGACCGAAATCGTCAAGGTGCCGGATAACGTAACGGACGAGGAGGCGCTTGGCGTCGGCTGTGCGTTCAGAACCGTCGTCAGCGGCTTTGAGCGTCTGCACGACCACAGCCCCATCGGTACCGGCGACACGGTCGTGGTGCAGGGCGCGGGTCCGATCGGTCTGTATTCGGTATTGCTCGCTTCGTTCTCGGGCGCGGCTCGCGTTATCGCGATTGCGGCGGAAGCGGAGCGGCTTGAGCTTGCGAAAGAATGGGGCGCGGCTGTCACGATCAATCTCAAGGAGATCCCGGATCACGCGGACCGCGTGAAAATCGTCAAGGATTACACGAACGGCCGCGGCGCCGAGTTCTGCATCGAGGCGTCGGGTGCGCCGATAGCGTTTGTGCAGGGTTTCGATTACATGGCTCGTTACAGCACCTATCTCGTGATGGGGCAGACATCGAATAACTCCGTCGAATTCGTGCCGAACGTGCTGCAGGGCAAGCAGGCCGTCGTTATCGGGAGCGGCAGCGCCGACGCGCGCCACTTCTACAAGGCGCTGCAATTTATGTCCGCCCACCGCGACAAAATCGACTTTTCGAAGATGATTTCGCGCACCTACAAACTTGAGGACGTGGATGAGGCGCTCGAAAACATGCGTCTTGGCAAGGACGTCAAGGGCGCGATCGACAACCGCGAAAGGTAATACCGCACATCATCACACTGCTATAAAACGCGCCCCGGGCGAACCGGTACGTTTTTCTCGGGGCGTTGTGTGAACGAGGTGAAGTTTGAGTGGATTTTAAATAATTGAGGCGGACTTCGTAAGCGGAAAATTATAGAAAATTCCAAATTCGACAAACCGCGCATTTCGTAACAAATCCAGAGGGAAAGGGTAACCGCAATGTCCGATCTGAAAGTCTATGTCCTGAATAACGGCATCAATATCGACAGCATCAAGAATGATCTTATCTCGACGGACGACCCGGACGAGCGGTTCAATTTCCCGTCGTGGACGGCGCTGATCCGCCACAAGGACGGGAACATCCTTTTCGACGCGGCGTCGCATGTGGATCCGGAGCGGCAGATAGCGCTGATCCTTGAAAACCTCCGCGTCACGGAGGAGGACGAGCCCGTGAACCGGCTGAAGCAGATCGGCCTTGCGGCGGGCGATATCGACACGATTTTGCTCTCGCATATGCATCCCGATCACTTCGGTTACATCGACGCCTTCCCGAACGCGAAGATCATCGTCCACGAGGACGAATTTACGTATATGATGCGCGATTACGCGCTGAAACGCTTTCCGTTTACGAAGGATTTCGACCACTTTCTGCAGCAGGATCTGAAATGGGACTTGTTCCCGTCCGAGGTAAAGATGCGGGAGCTCGTTCCCGGCGTCACGATCGTGAATTTCGGCAAGGGGCATTCCTACGGCATGCTCGGTCTGCTGCTCGAACTTGATTGCGGCAACAAGCTGCTGATTTCGGACGTCATCTACTCGTCGGAAAACGTCGGCCCGCCGCTTCGCCGCCCGGGTATCTGCCGCGATCTGGAGAACTGGGAAAAGACGATGAATTACACGCTTCTTCTCGCCCGCCTGACGAACGCGGAAATTTGGTACGGGCACGATATGGCGCAGTTCGAGGGGCTGGTCAAGTCAACGGAAGGGTGGTACGAGTAGGGGTTCGTAACCGCTTAACATTTTCAATAATTAATATTTAATTTGGGCGCATGGGGCACTCAAAATAGATTTATTGCTGATCGCGCGATAATTCTCCGCGTGAGCATTTACAAAAAACAGTCTTACATCTTTGAGTACCCCACCGGGCTATCCGGGGCTTCGGCCGCTTCGCGGCTGCTGCGCACCCCTTCTATCCCTTGCGCGTCGCCTTCGCTTAGGATGTGCGCATGGGATGTGAGTCGCTTCGCTCCCATCTCTCGTTTCGCTCGTAGCTGCTACGCTTCGGCTCCCTGTCTACCATCGTGCCATGTGACCTTTAAAGCTTGTCATTGGCTAGTTAAATTTCAAAAGGTGTATGGTTGTAAGCGGCGAACCGTTTTTATCCGCGAATAGTACCGGAACGTTACGCCGAAAGCGAGTTTTCTTCTATCAGTTCGCTTACTTCCGTTTTTGAGCGTTTTTGCCCGCCCACTTTTTTGATTCTGAGAACGATGTACGATACTAAGAGCACCAAATATATTTTGGCGGAGGCATAGCTTATCGCAAGACCGATGCCATTATAAAGTGAGATCGGCTCATCGCCGCCCCAAAACCGTGTGGTAATCTCCCATGTATCCACGATAACCGGGTAAGAACCAAGCGATCCCGCCGTATTGAGCGCAAGCCCGAAGACGAGCATAAGGATAAAAAGCGGGACGCCCAGCCAGGTCTGAAGCCTTTTCCACGTGCGCGCGCTCATTCGTTTCCGTATTGTCCGGAATGAAGTGATCCACGGGACTAAAAGGAGCAGGATCAAGAGCGAGCCGACGATACCGTAGATAATACGGGAACTCCACTCAGCCTCTTTCTCTGTCAAGTAGTAAAAGACGAATGACAGATACGCCAGTCCGTGTCCGGCAAGGAGCGTCGCTCCGATGACCGACATTTCGGTTCTGATGCTGAAAAGGTTCTTGACCAGTTCGGTTTTCGGAAGCACACCGATAAACATGACGATGATGAGAAGTCCGATCCCCAGTGGAGTGCCGAGGCCAAGGTGATCCAACGCCAATATAATAGTCACATTCAATGATGTGAAAGCCTCAATTTTCTCAGCAAGTTCATGCGGAAGAAGTAAGTCGCCTGTCACGTTTATAACGCATAATATAAAATATACGATGGGGTAGATATAGAACACGGCGGGGCGTTTCAGCATCTTTTTTCGGAAAAGAACGGCAAATACCACGGCGATAAGCAATCCCTTCACGACTTCCGGTATGCCGAGCCACAGATACGCGTCGATATATTCATCGACACTGCTTATTATTTCTGTTGCATTCATTATAAAATCTCCTTTTTGAAATTCCATCTTTCAGGCTTTCTGAAAGAGCGTTTTGCTTAAAATCATGTTTTTCAAACGGTAATCGGAATTTATGAAAAGGAGGAGCGCGGCGCTGAAAATCAACGTGCGTTCCTCTCCTGCAGAAGCGTTTTAATGCAAAAGGTGGAGGCGCGGTATTACTGCCCCCCCCCCCCATTGTTATCAATTAATAGGATATTGACCCAATCGGTAGAGAGTGTTCTAGAACAACCGTTATCTACTCTGAACGTGTAAACATCATAAAGCTTCATAAAAAATTTCCCCGCAGGTTAGCTGTTGCTAACTAAAATAATATACTACTTTTGCCGGGAACGCAAGCATTTTTCAAATAAAAAGAGGTAGGCGGGTAAGAGGCTGTCGTTCCGGTCGTGCCGGTAACGGTCAAAGATGGAACGAAGAATTTGAGCTGCGTGATTTTCAAGTGGTAGGCGGCGGGGAGAGGGTGCTTATGCTATTTCCGTTTCTCGCTTCTTTTGGTGTGGATAAGATAAACGGGGACGCCGTAGTAGGACGAGCGTGCCCGGTGCTTTGCCCGCATAGGAGAGCCGGAGCGAGGCAACGTTTGCTCCCCCATATTATTTTTTGCTGTCCTCTTTCACATTGCGGCTAAAACTACGTGAAATAGGCGAAGCCGAGCGACGGCGACGCGCAAGGGATAGGAGGGGTATAGTGCCCTGTAACCTCTGAAACTTTACTACTAGCCAGCCTGCTCCGTCATACTTCGTTGCCTTTTTGCCCCGAAGCTCTGCTTCGGCAGGCAAAACGGACAGCGAAGCGACCAAAGGGAGCGGAGGAGCGCCAACGGCGCGTTGTCGGAACCCGCTGATACCACAAGTATCAACGGAACCCTCCGCCTCGTCTGACGAAAAAATCCTTGGCGATTACTGACAAGTTTTAGAGGCTACAGGGCACTAGCAGCCACGCGCAGCGGGGCCGGAGCGAAGCGGAGCCCCGGATAGCCCGGTGGGGCACGGAGTGCCCCATGCGCCGCCCATCTCTATCTCCACTGTACGCCCCTCCGCCTACGCAGGGTGGTGGTCAGCGCGAAAATCAGCCCGATGCCGATGGCGCACACGCCGATAAAGACATAGCGCCCGATCGTGCTGTCGCCCGAAATCCACTGCGATATGCCCGTGTAGACGATGGCGGAGAGGAAACCCGCCAGACCGTTGGTGATGCAGTTGAACAGGAGGGTCGCGAAGAACGAATTGCGCGGCGTCGTGTAGCGCGCTATCGCCACGATGCCCTGCGGGGAGCACGATGTCAGCGACATGCCGTTGATAAAGCAGCCGGTCAGGATCAGCGGTATGCTTTCGCCGCACGTCGCCACGATGAAGTAGCCCAGCGCCATCAGGAAGAACGCGATCACGATGAGATAATCGCCGAATTTATGCGACAGCTTGCCGAAGAAAAAGCCCATCGCCACGCCGCCGAGCAGGTTGACGGCGATGCCCGCGCCCGCGAGCGAGGAATAGTTTTCAAAACCCGACTGCTGCAGATGCAGGCTCAGGTTGTTTCCGAGCGCGGCGTAGGTCATCACGAACAGCAGGGACGCGTAGAACGAAAAATAGTAGACGTCTCGCGGCATCTCCTTGAATTTTCCCGCCGAGCCGGCCTTGAACGCGCGCTCCTTCGGCAGCCCCAGCAGGCAGATAAGGAATATCGGCCACGCGAGCAGCAGCATGATATAGCCGCCGTACCAGACGAGCGTCACGAGAAGCCCCGCGAAGAAGCTCTGGATAATGCCGCCGGTCGCCACGAACGAGCCCTGCAGCCCCGTTGCGAGTTTCTGGCTCTTGCCGTCGAAATCGTCGATCATAATGCTCGTGATATTCGGCACGATAAGACCCGTGCCGCTGCCGAGCAGAAGCCCGGCGACGACGATCTGCCAGAACTCGCCGTGCAGCAGGATCACAAAGAGCCCCGCGGAACCGTGGCACGCGAGCCCGATAATGACCGCGAGTTTCTTCGTGAGTTTTCCGTAACGGATCAGAAAGGCGCCGAGCACGCCGGAGAGGACGGAGAGCAGGCAGGGCAGGGTGACCGCGGATTGTATCGACAGCGGCGAGAACTGCGGGAACGCGTCCGTGCTCATGCGCGCGATGCCCGGCGTCAGCGCCATCTGCGGTATGTGGACGAGGGCGACTATCATAATGATAGTCATCAGCATTTTTTTCTTCGTATCCAAATTCAGCCCTCG
>JAISEX010000172.1 GCA_031263875.1 Eubacteriales Family XIII. Incertae Sedis bacterium
CGGACAAAGCAGGCAACAAGAAGGACAAACGAGGCCGCGCGAAGCCCGATCAGAGGGGCGAACGCAAGCAGGAATATAAGAGCGCCCCGCGCAGGGCGCCGATCATCGCGAGCAGTGCGCTCGAGAAGAAGCCCGTGCGTTCGCGGCCGCGGCCGAAAACGCAGCCGAAGCCCGCGGTGGAGAATACGATCGATCTCGCGAGTCTGGCTCCCGGCACGAAGATAATCAACGTGCCGATAACGGTCGCCGGGTTTGCGGAGCAGACCGAGCAGACCATTACGGATATCATTATGACGCTGATGAAACTCGGCGTGATGGCGAACGTCAATCAGAATCTGGACGAAACGACCGTGGAACTTCTCGGCGCCGAACTCGACATTCCGATCCATATCGGAAGCGACGAGGGCAGCATTGAGGAGGAAGGTTTCGAGGACTTTGAGGACAGCGAAGCTGATCTCGTGCCGCGTCCGCCCATCATTACGGTGATGGGACATGTCGATCACGGAAAGACGTCGCTGCTCGACGCGATCCGCAAGACGAACGTGACGAAGGGCGAAGCCGGCGGAATTACGCAGCACATCGGCGCGTCGGAGGTGACGGTGAACGGCGAGAGGATCGTCTTTCTCGACACGCCGGGGCACGAAGCGTTTACGGCCATGCGCGCGCGCGGCGCTCATGTAACGGATATCGCGGTGCTCGTCGTTGCGGCTGACGACGGCGTGATGCCGCAGACGATCGAGTCGATCAGCCACGCGAAAGCCGCGGGCGTTCCGATTATCGTTGCGATAAACAAGATGGACAAACCGGGCGCGAATCCCGACCGCGTAAAGCAGGAACTCTCCGACCAGAATATTCTCGTCGAGGAATGGGGCGGCGATATTATCAGCGTGCCCGTGAGCGCCAAGACGGGCGAGGGCATCGTGAACCTGCTGGAGATGATCCTTTTGCAGGCGGAAGTGCTCGAACTGAAGGCAAATCCGGAACGGCTCGCGATGGGAACGGTCATAGAAGCGTATCTCGACAAGTCGCGCGGCGCGGTAGCGACCCTGCTCGTACTGAACGGAATGTTGGAAACGGGCGTGAGTATTGTCGCCGGAATGGCGAGCGGCCGCATTCGCGTTATGACGGATTTCAACGGCAAAAAGATTCGGAAGGCCGGCCCCTCCACCGCAGTGGAAGTGACGGGCCTCAGCGAGGTCCCGCAGGGCGGCGACGAATTCCGGGCGGTGCGTGACGATAAGGTCGCGCGCGAAATAGCGGAGAACAGAAAGCTGCGCCAGCGCGAGGAGATAATGGCGCGCACGTCGGGCGCAAGCCTCGACACGCTCTACAGCCGGATCAGCGCGAACGAGATCAAGGAGCTGAATATCATTATCAAGGGCGACGTGCAGGGCTCGGTCGGGGCGCTCACCGCGTCACTTGAGAAGCTCAGCAACGACGAGGTGAAGGTGAAGATCATTCACCGCGGCGTCGGCGCCATTACGGAATCCGACGTGATGCTCGCGGGCACGTCCCAGGCCGTTATCATCGGCTTCAACGTGCGTCCGAGCACGGCGGTCACTTCGCTCGCGGAGAGCGAGGGCGTCGAGATCAGGACGTACCGCGTTATTTACGACGCGATCGGCGAGGTCGAATCCGCGATGAAGGGGCTTCTCGATCCCGAATTCCGCGAAGTCGTTCTCGGCGCGGCGGAGATACGGGAAACCTTCAAGGTGCCGGGCGTCGGCGTTATCGGCGGCGCGTACGTGACGGCCGGTCTGGTCAGAAGAAACGCGCAGGCCCGCGTGGTGCGCGACGGCATCGTTATATATGAAGGAAACATCTCATCGCTCAAGAGATTTAAGGACGACGCGAAGGAAGTGAACCAGGGCTTCGAGTGCGGTATCGGGGTGGAAAATTTCAACGATATCAAGGTCGGCGACGTGGTGGAAGCCTTTGTGACCGAGGAGATCGAAAGGGAGTAGAAAGACCACATGCGAAAGAACTTCAGAGGGGGGCGGATAGGCGAGGAGATCAGGCGCATTATCAGCGATATGCTGCTTCGCGAGTTGAAAGACCCCGGACTCAGCGGCCTCGTGAGCGTTACGGGCGTCAAAGCGTCCGACGACGGTTCCTATGCCGCGGTCTATGTAACGAAGCTCGTGGGCGGCGAATCCGGAGAGCTCGGCGAGGACGAAGAGCGCGAGATGATAGCCGCGTTCGATCGCGCCAAGGGCCTGATCAGACACGAGATAGGAGCGCGGCTCGGCCTCCGGCACGCGCCGGAACTGCAATTCAAGCTTGATGTTTCCGAAGCCTACGGGCGGCATATCGAGGGAATTATAAAGGATCTCGGCCTCGTGCGCGAAAAGCCGATGAACACGTTTGCCCAACTGTTCGAGGCGATAACGGACGCGGATACCATCCGCATCTACCCGCATGAAAATATGGATGCGGACACCTACGGCACGTCGGTCGCGGTCTGCCTCGCGCTTCGCGGCATCGGTAAGGATTGCGCGGTGGTTATCGACGAAAAGATACCGGATAATATTCGGTTTCTCGATAACGGCTGCACGAAGAACGCGGAGGACGCCGACGCCGACGCTGATCTGGCGATGCTTGTTGACGGAGCGGAAAAGGAACGGCTGGGTTCGTTCCGGGCGGCTCTGTTTGCGGGCGCGGAGAAGAAGATGTGTTTTGACCACCATTCGTCGAGCAAAGCGCTGTGGGACTATAATTACATCGACGCCGACGCTGCGGCTACCGCGGAGATAATCTATGATTTTCTGACGGAAAACGCCGTCGCGATAGGCGAGCCGATCGCGGAAGCGCTCTACACGGGCATCGTGACGGATACGGGCAAATTCCAATACGCGAACACCACGCCAAAGACGCTGCGCATCGCGTCGAGCCTCATTGAACTCGGCGTCAGGCCGGACAAGATATCGAACGAGGTCTATCAGAATATCCGGCTCGAAAAAATGCGCCTCGAAAGCGCCGTGCTCGGCACGCTGAAAAGCGTCGCGGACGGCAAGGCTGTTATCGCCACGCTGTCAAGGGATATGCTTGACGGAACCGGCGCGATCGATGAGGAAACCGAGGGCATGGCGGAAATACTCCGCTCCATCCGCGGCGTCGAAGTTTCCGTGTTCCTGCGCGAAAACGAAGAAGGCAAGGTGAAGGCCAGCATGAGAGCGAAGTCGTATTACGACGTGTCGCGTCTGGCGCAGCGGTTCGGCGGCGGCGGTCACCGGCGCGCGGCCGGCTTTACCGCGGATAAACCGCTTGCCGAAGTCGTCGCGGAAATAGCGGACATTCTCGGCCAAACGCTCTGATGAAATCCGGCATACTGGTTATCGATAAACCCGCGGGAATGACGTCGCACGACGCGGTCGCGTTGGTGCGCAGGCTCGCCGGCACGAAGAAAGTGGGGCACGGCGGCACGCTCGATCCTCTGGCGACGGGCGTGTTGCCCATCTTTATCGGGAACGCGACGCGCGTTATCGAGTACCTGCACGAGAAGGACGATCCGCGCGCGAAGAAATACCGCGCGGAAATGCGTCTTGGCATCGTGACCGACACGCAGGATATAACGGGGGAAACGCTTGCGGAGATGCCGCCGGAATTTTCCTTCCCGTCTTTGCCCGTAATAGAATCGGTTCTGAAATCCTTTGAGGGCGAGGGCGAGCAGACGCCGCCGGCATATTCCGCGATAAAATACCAGGGCAAAAAACTCTACGATTACGCGCGGTCGGGAGCGGACATACCGGACGAGGCCCTGCGAAAGCGCCGGATAGTCGTCGACAGTATCGAGATGATCGACTGTCAACCGGAATCCTTGACAGCGTGTTTTGAGATAACCTGTTCGGGCGGCCTCTACGTTCGGACGATCTGCCACGACGCGGGAAAATTGCTCGGCTGCGGCGCGGCGATGAGCGCGCTGAGGCGGCTGAAAAGCGGACCCTTCGTTATAGCGGAAAGCGTGACGCCCGATGAACTGAAGCGGATCGCGGAGGACGGCGGCCCGGACGCGCTGCCGATGCTTCCCGCGGACAGTGCGCTTCGCGGCATGCCGAAGATGGCGCTGACGCGCGAAGACACGGAGCGGTTTTTATCCGGCATACGGCTGAGCGGTATCGCGGCAGCGGAAGATGAAGGCGCGGAGGCAGACGGTACGAAGCGGACAGTCGCCGTATACGACGGCGATACGGACAGCGAAAACTTTATCGGCATCGCCATCTGCAAGAGCGGCGTCTTGAAACCGCGCAAGGTTCTGCGGCAGATTACACAATAATGAAATGAAGATATTTGAAGACACGAACACTATTGCGATTACCCGCGGCACCGCCGTCGCGCTGGGACATTTCGACGGCGTTCACAAAGGGCACGTGAAACTTATCGCGCAGATGACGGCTTACGCGGCCAAACACGGCCTCGCGAGCTGCGTCTTTACGTTCTCGAACAGCCCGAAGAATTTTATGCGCGGAAAGACCGTCGTGAAATCCATTCTCACGCAGACTGAAAAGCGCGAGCTGATTCGCGGCCTCGGCGTCGATTACCTCGTGTCCGTGCCGTTCGACGAAACGTTCCATGAGATGACGCCGCGCGCGTTTATCGATGATCTGGCGCTTGGCGCGATGCGCGCGAAGGCCATCGGTTGCGGCTTCAATTTCCGGTTTGGGAAAAACGCAAAGGGCGATACCGGGACGCTCGAACGCGCCGCGACCGCGGAAGGCTTCGTCTTGAATGTTCTGCCGCCCGTCAAGATAAACGGCGTCCTCGTCAGCAGCACCATGATCCGTGAGCTGATACAGGCCGGCGACGTGGGCCTGTGCGTCAATTATCTGGGGCGCCGGTTCGCTCTGTCCGGCGCCGTGATACACGGCGAAGCGAACGGCCGCAAGCTCGGCTTCCCGACCGCAAACGTCGTGCCGCCGGAGGGCATGGTCCTGCCCGCGGACGGCGTCTACGCGACCCTCGTGTCTATCGGCAAGGAGCAGGAAGCGCGCCCCGCTGTGACCAATATCGGCGTCCGGCCGACGTTCGGCGGGAAAGTCCGGCTGTCGGAAACCCATGTCTTAGACTTCGACGGCAATCTTTATGGCAAAACCATCCGCGTCGAATTCGTCAAACGGCTGCGCGGCGAGGTGAAGTTCGACAGCTTCGACCAGCTCTCCGCACAGATCGCGTCCGACAGCAGAAACGCGAAACGGGTCCTGCGCTAGTTCCCGGCGTCCGCGGAAGTTTCCCGCAACCCCTGTGCGCGTCTGTCATGAGAGTTGCAACGAAATGGGCTTAATCGGATTTATGGCTAGCTGATTTCTATAATATTTCATTAAAGTAATTTGATTGTAATTCTATTGCGACTCCCGAGCCGCAATCCCCTAGAACGAGGTTTCTTTTGGGCGCATGGGGCTGCCCTGCGGAGGAACGGGACACCGCCATTGTTGAAATTTTAACAATAGCGGCGCTTCAAACACGACA
>JAISEX010000313.1 GCA_031263875.1 Eubacteriales Family XIII. Incertae Sedis bacterium
CGAGCGCGCCGACGCCGAATCCGAGCAAGAGCACGCCGGACGCGAGACCCGCCCGCCCCGGGAACCACGGTGTCACGGAGCTGAGTATCGCGTTATACGAAATGCCGACGCCAAGCCCGCCGAACACGCCATAAAAGATGTAGAGCACCCACAGGCTGGCGGTGGCGCGCTCGTCGCTGAGCAGGAGCGTGATGAAAGAGAAGCCCACGAGGACAAAAGCGGCGGAAATAAGGATGATGAATTTCGCTTTGAGGCGGCTATAGAGCCGTCCGCCGAGAAATCCGCCGACGCAAAAACAGGCGATGGAGATCGTGAACGTCAGGGAAATCTGCGTTTTCGACCACGGAAAGATCGCCTCGAGCGGCCCCCTGAATATCGACCACGCGTAGATAAGACCGAGAAACAGCAGCATAATAGTGCCGGTAATAAGCGTAATGACCCCGTTTTTGTTTTTCACGAACGACTCCTTTCGAGTTAGGAATATAAGGAAAAAAGTAGATAATTATTTCATGAACTAGTTTATCATATTTCCCGGCAGACGAAAAGCGAAAAATCGGTTAAAATAGCTTTATATATAGTATAAGAAGTTTTGCGATTGACGATTTAGCGCAGTAATGTGATAAAGTTCGTCATAGTAGCGCACATCGCGGAGAAACGAGGATAAGATGACGGAAGGATTTATACGCGTCGCGGCGGTGACGCCATGGGTCAGCGTGGGGGATCCCGCGGCAAACGCGGATCATATTGAGGAAGTCGCGCGGAACGCGGCCCGGCTCGGCGCGCGCATAATCGTGACGCCGGAGCTTTCGCTTACGGGCTATACCTGCGGCGAACTGTTTCTGCAGGATACGCTCCTTAGCGCGGCGAGGAACGCGCTGATGCGGCTGGTGAAACACAGTAAAGGCCGGGAGGAGATCGTGATCATCGGTCTGCCGTTTGCGCTCCGAGGCAAGCTGTATAATGTCGCCGCCGTCTATTCGGACGGGAGGCTGCACGGTCTGATACCGAAAACGCACCTGCCGAATTACGGGGAATTCTACGAGCTTCGCCATTTTTCGCCCGCTCCCGAGCGGATGGATTTCATTACAATACTCGACACCGAGCGTGAGGCGGAATCATTCGACGGCCCGGAAACATCTGAAAACCAACTTTATCTCGTGCGTGAAAACGACGTGCCGAGAATTTTCGGCGAGGGACCGCGGGACGAGGGATATTATTTCGAGGAAAACGGCGATATCAAATTCAACTTTGACTTCGACCGGGAGGAGATACCTTTCGGCACGAATATGGTTTTCCGCTGTGAAGAAGATCTGGATATCGCGTTTGCGGTCGAGATCTGCGAGGATCTGTGGGCGCCGGAACCGCCGTCGCTGCGCCACGCGGAGAGAGGCGCCGTTATTATCGCGAATCTCTCGGCAAGTGACGAAACCATCGGCAAGGCGTCGTACCGGCGGCTGCTCACGCGGGCGCAGTCCGGCAAGCTGCTGTGCGGTTATATGTACGCGAACGCGGGCGCGGGCGAAAGCACGACCGACATGACGTTTTCGGGCCACTGCGTTATCGCGGAAAACGGCGCGGTGCTGGCCGAGTCGAAGCCGTTCTCCCGCGGGAACATCACGATTACCGAGATAGACGTGCGCGGTCTTATGCGCGACCGCCGCGCGCTGAATACGTTCGCCTTCTCGGAAGAAAGCAACGTTGAGGATTATGTGGAGCTATTCTTTTCGCAACCGAGCGTCAGCGCCGCCGCGCCGGTTACCGGTAAGGTGATACCTATCGGGCTGCCCGAAAGCAAGGCTCCCGAAATGTACCGGTATATCGACCCGCATCCCTTCGTTCCGTCGGACGCGGAAAAGCGCGCGGAACGGTGCGAGGAAATACTCGCCATTCAGGTGTCGGGGCTCGCCACAAGGCTGATAGCCGCGCGGGCAAAAGCCGCCGTTATCGGCATATCGGGCGGGCTCGACAGCACGCTTGCCCTGCTTGCCTCCGTGCGCGCGGCTCAGGCCGCGGGACTTGAGAAGGACGCCGTTATCGCCGTGACGATGCCGAGTTTCGGAACGACCGAACGCACAAAGCGTAACGCCTACAGGCTTGCGGAGGCTCTCGGCGTTCAGCTCCGGGAGGTGGCGGTAACTGATACGGTCCGCGCCCATCTCGCGAGCATCGGCCACGACGAAAGCGTCCACGACGTCGTCTATGAAAACGCGCAGGCCCGTATGCGCACGCTGACGCTGATGGATATCGCGAACGCGGCGGGCGGGCTCGTGGTCGGCACGGGCGATCTCTCGGAACTCGCCCTCGGCTGGGCCACGTATAACGGCGATCATATGAGCATGTACGGCGTCAACGCCGGCGTGCCGAAGACGCTTGTGCGGCATATCATTAAATACGCGGCGGACGAAGCCTCTGCGGACGGAAACGCCGAAAGCCCACTCGCCGCGGTGTTAAGCGATATACTTGACACGCCCGTCAGCCCCGAATTGCTTCCGCCGGAAGACGGCGATATCAGCCAAAAGACTGAGGAAATCGTCGGCCCGTATGAGCTGCACGATTTCTTCCTCTATCATATGGTGCGTTTCGGCCGCAGCCCGCGCGTGATCTATGCGCTCGCGAAAATCGCCTTCGCGGGGACGTATAAAAATGAAACCGTGCGCGAATGGCTCCTTGTGTTCGTCAAGCGGTTCTTTGCGAACCAGTTCAAACGCAGCGCGCTTCCCGACGGGCCGAAGGTCGGTTCCGTAACGTTGTCGCCGCGGGGCGACTGGCGTATGCCGAGCGACGCGCAGGCCGACGCGTGGATCGCGGAGATAGAGCAGATGGAGGGGAAGTGAGGCGCCGTCTTTGCCGGGGCGCAGGGACGTAATGGCGGCGATGACGGGGTAGGTTGCGGGGTTCGGGCAGCGTTATACTTATCTGACGTGGAGCGGGACGTAAGGATGGCGATGACGGGGCAGGTCGCGGGAGCGGCGGCACGTTGCGCTGCCAGGTTCTCAGCGTATGTCCGCAGTGATGACGATGAGAGGAAGGGCGGCGCCGTCTTTGCCGGGGCGCAGGGACGTAATGGCGGCGATGACAAGGCAGGTTGCGGGAGCAGCGGCACGTTGCGCCGTCAGGTTCTCAGCGTATGTCCGCAGTGATGACGATGAGGGAAGGGCGGCGGCGCCGTCTTTGTCGGGGTG
>JAISEX010000265.1 GCA_031263875.1 Eubacteriales Family XIII. Incertae Sedis bacterium
ATTCGCTCCGGCGGAACGGTGTGTCATGATAGAATAGTATCGTAAGCAGTGTGTTATTAAGGGGAAGCAAATAATCAATATGGATATTCAGTGGCAGGGAATAGTAATTGGGGTCGTGACCTTTCTGATAATCGGCATTATGCATCCGGTGGTGATAAAGGGCGAGTACCATTTCAGCATTAAGATATGGCCGGTGTTTCTCGTCGTCGGCCTTGCTTGCGTGGCAGGTTCGCTTTTCATTCCGAACGTGATCGTATCGTCCGCGCTCGCCGTTCTCGGCTTTTCATTTCTCTGGGGCGTCGGCGAACTGCGCGAACAAAAGAAGCGCGTTGAGAAAGGCTGGTTTCCGGAAAATCCAAAGCGGAGAAGGCGGGGATAGCAGCGAGCAGCAAACGCGTCGCAATAGCGTTGTCACGAAACGAATGAAATGATGGGGGTTTTCCATTATATGCAATTAACTTATTATCAATAAAGCATCCGCCGGCACAGCGAATTGAGCTGTTTTGTAACTCCTGAACTTTCACTTATTCGCGGCAAGATTGCGAGGTCGCTGCGCCTTTTTACTCTCTCTCCACTCATTATGACGGCAGACGGCATGAGAGGAATGGTCATGTTGTGTCTGTCATCTCGCTTCTTTTTTCTCTCACGCGAGAAACGGGTACGCCGGAGGTAGGACGGACGGGTCGTGTGCTTTGCCCGCACAGGAGCGGCTACAACCGTAATGACAGACGTTGCAGGGACGGCTTGGAGTGTCGCATATGTCCCTGCGCAAGGGATAGCAGCGGAAATGCCGTGGACTACGATCACGCTGATACCTCGGTCTGGGAGATTGCCTGTTTTACGCGGCTTCAGCCGCAGTGTAAAACAGGACAGCGAAGCGAGCAACGCGAGTGGAGGAGTGAGCGCAGCGAACGCTCCGGGGCAGAGCCCGGAATGACAGACGATGGCATGAGCGGCATTGCAGCGAATAGCCCGGTGGGGCACTCAAAACATGAAACTGTTTTTTGTAAGGATACGCGTGGAGGACTGTTCCACGATTACCTGCCAAACCGTTTTGAGCGCCCCATGCGCCCACATGCTATCACAGACGATTTGCAAAGGTTACCGGATGCTACACCGTATTCTCGTTGCGCGCAATGATATCATCTTGCAGATCCCGGCCGAGCTCGACGAAGTATGCCGAGTATCCGGCGATGCGCACCACGAGATCGCGGTAGTCGTCGGGACGCTCCTGCGCCGCTTTGAGCGTTTCGGTATTGACGACATTGTACTGGACTTCGAGGCCGCCGTTCTTGAAGTACGCTCTCGTGACATCACGCAGTTTGTCCATGCCCTCCTGATTGCTGAGTACGGAGGGATGCATGCGGAGGTTGAGCGCGATACCGCCGAGATAGTGGTGGTGATCGTAGCAGCACGCCGATTGGAATATCGCGGTCGGGCCGTTTTTGTCCCTGCCCTGTGCGGGCGAAGCGGCGTCAGCGATTGGCTCGGGGAACTTGCGTCCGTCAGGCGTGCCCCCTGTTTTATATCCCTGCGCGACGTGGTCGGACGCGCCGTACATGCCGGCTTTGTACCTTTTCGAGCGGACGCTGTAGACCTCATTGCACAGTTCGTAATACAGATCCGCGGCGAATTTCATCTCCGCGTCGGCATACGGGTCGTTGTTGCCGTAGTGCGGGACTTCCGCGATGATTTTCTGCCGGAGCGGCTCGTAGCCCTCCCAGTTCGCGACGACGGCGTCAAGCAATTCTCTTGATGTGCAGAGCTTCTTATCGAAAACCATATATTTTATCGTCGTCAGCGAATCGGCGATAGTGGCAAGCCCGGTTGCCGTGCCGCCGTATGAATTGTGTTTCGCCCCGCCGTGGACACAATCTTTGCCGTTTTCCATACAGCCCTCGATGGAGATCGAGAGCACCGGTTGTGGCGCGTAATACTGCATCACATATTCGGCGTAGTTGTTCACGGAAATAAACATCTTGAAGATATAGCGCCCCATCTCGCGAACCGCGCCGCGCACCTCGTCTATGTCCTTCATGTCATAAAGGTAGCCCGTCCGCAAACCGGCCTGCTCCCCGTTGAGCGGGTTGATGCCGTCGTTTATCGCCATATTGAGGACACTTCCCCACCATATGCTCGCGTGCGGAGGGAAACACCCGTTGGGCGCGGGATAATCGGTGCCGCAGCCGACGATCTCCTGACAGCCGATAATGCCGTAATCGCGGGCGTCGCGAATATCCCATCCCAGTTCGGCCATAATGCTCGGTATTATCACCTCATCATTCTGATAGAGCGGAAGCCCGCCGACGAGCTTCGATGTTTCAAGAGCGCAATCCCACAGTTTCTCCGGCGTGCCGCTGTGCGTCCTGAACGATATGGTCGGATCGTGCAGCTTCAGTCTGCCCACGGACTCGAGCACCATATAGGTGACGGGATTCGACGCATCCTCACCCGTGTCGGGATCGACGCCCCCGATGGTCGTATGCTGATACGTATTGCCGATGCCCGTCGTGCTGACTAATTTCGCGGGGCCGGCGGAGTAGAAGCAATTTGCCTTGAGGAAAAACGCGTCCACGATCTCCTGCGCCTCGTCTTCCGTCAGCGCGCCGGATTCGAGGTCTTTTTTCAGGAAGGGCCACGTATAATAATCAAAGCGCCCGAACGCGGGGCCGGGCAAGAGCGAATCCGCGTGAATGAGGATCTGATAC
>JAISEX010000268.1 GCA_031263875.1 Eubacteriales Family XIII. Incertae Sedis bacterium
GTTTCCGGGGGCGCGACACGGGGCTTTCCCCGAAACAGGAGAAGATACTTTCCGCGGTAAACGACGACGATATCCTTGCGGGCGCAAAGGAAAAGACCGCTGCGTCCGCCGATACGGGATTGCGGCCCGAGGAAGTGATAACGGGTTTCGGCGTCGATCCCATCCGCGTGGATACGCCCGGAACGGGGCTTGGCGACGAGTATAACGCCGGCTTTCCGTCCTCACTTCGCGCGGGGCAGCCATCCGGACAGCCGGCAGTTTCCGCCGGAGCGGGCGCGTCCGATACGGATCCGGGTCATGATGACGAGCCGGACGTTCCGTTTGACGCCGCGGATATCGGTGCACCGATATCCGGCGCGATAGCGGCGATGGCGGGCGGTTCGGCCGTGAAAAAAGCGCCGAAACCGGCAAAATCCGCCGCGGCGTTTTCCGACGCCGACGCGCTCGCGAACTACAAACTCCCGTCGCCCGATCTTTTGAACAAGGGCAAGAAGGCGACCGGTATGCAAAACGCGGCCGACCTGAGATTCCGGGCGCAGCGCCTCGAACAGACGCTGAAGGATTTTCGCGTGGACGCGAGCGTCGTCAATGTGACCGTCGGACCGACCGTCACGCGTTACGAGGTGGAACCCGATATCGGCGTGAAGATACAGAGCATCAAGAGCCTTGAACCCGATCTCGCGCTGAAACTCGAAGTGGACAGCGTGCGCGTCGTGCCGATGCCCGGCAAGGCCGTTATCGGCATCGAGGCGTCAAATACGAGCACGACCCTCGTCACGCTGCGGGATATTATCGATTCACCGGAATTCCGCATGGCGGATTCCAAGATATCGTTCGTGCTCGGCAAGGATATTTCGGGCACGCGGATCATCGAGGATCTCGCGGAAATGCCGCATCTTTTGATCGCGGGAACGACGGGCAGCGGAAAGAGCGTCTGCATCAACAGCATTCTGCTCAGCATCCTGTTCCGCGCGCGCCCCGACGAGGTCAAGTTTATTATGATCGACCCGAAAATCGTGGAATTGCGCAACTATAACGATATTCCGCACCTGCTGCTGCCGGTGGTTTCGGAGCCGGAACGCGCCGCGACGGCGCTCGGTTACGCCGTGACCATTATGGAGGAACGGTACCGGAAATTCGCGGATATGCGGGTCAGCAATCTGCAGGATTACAACGCGAAAATCGGTACGGGAACGAATGGCGACGAGCCGTACCCGCAGATCGTGATCGTTATCGATGAGCTGTCCGACCTGATGCTCGTGGCGCCCGCGAAGGTGCAGGAATACATCAACCGCCTCGCGGCAAAGGCACGGGCGGCGGGCATCCACCTGATCGTCGCGACCCAGCAGCCGCTCGCGTCGATACTGACGAGCGTTATCAAGGCGAATATCCCGTCGCGCATCGCGTTTTCCGTGGCGTCGAATTCGGCGTCGCGCGTTATTCTCGACGAGCCGGGAGCCGAGCGTTTGCTCGGAAAGGGCGATATGCTGTTCAAATCCGTGTCGATGCGCGAACCGGCCCGCATACAGGGCAGCTTCGTGAATAACAGCGAAGTCAAGCGCGTCACGGATTATATCCGCAAGCAGATGGATCCGGATTACAGCCCCGACATTATGGAAGTGGTGACGAACGCGGGGCAGACGAACCAGTTGATGGATGACGAGGACGAGTTTTTCATGGACGCGGTGGAGATGGTCGTTGCGGCGAAGCAGGCCTCGGTTTCCATGATACAGCGCCGGTTCCGCATCGGGTATAACCGGGCGGCGCGTCTGGTCGATATGATGGAGGAGCGAGGCATCGTCGCGTCTTCCGACGGGACGAACAAGCCGCGCAAGGTGATAATGTCGAATGAGCAGCTGATGGCGTTTCTCGGCGAAGCCGCCGATGAGCTGGTAAAAGCCGGTGAGGAAAACGAGCCGGAGGCGGAGGTAATGGGCGAGGAGAGCGCGGCGCAGGTCCCGTTTGTGGTGGACGACGAGTATGACGAGTACGCGGCTGACGCGCGCGAAGATGACGAATGAGTAAAGTTTTTATAGATACGCTCGGCTGTTTCAAGAATCTCGAGGATTCCGAGCGGGCCGCCGGGCTCTTGCGGGAACAGGGCATTGAGGTGACGGATGATCCGGCCGAAGCCGACGCCCTCGTCGTCAACACCTGCGGATTTGTGGAGGACGCCAAGCGCGAATCGATCAGCAGGATACTGGAGCTTGCCGAATATAAACGTGAGGATAGCGGTAAAATACTGATAGTTACCGGCTGCCTGTCGCAGAAATACAGCGCCGAACTTGCCGCCGACCTGCCGGAGGTCGACGCCTTTCTCGGCGTCAACGATTACGATAAACTCGCCGCTGTCATTTCGTCGGCATGGGCCGATGCGGGTCGCCGTATCGAAGTTTCCGGCGACATCGGCATACTGACGGGCCCGCGCCGCGCGCTCGCGCCGCGGTACAGCGCCTTTTTGAAGATCGCCGAGGGGTGCAGCAACCGGTGTACGTACTGCGCAATTCCGTCGATCAGAGGGCCGTACCGCAGCGTTCCCGAAGCGCAGCTTGTCCGCGAGGCGGCGGTCTTGGCGTCTGAGGGCGCGAAGGAGCTGAATCTGATCGCGCAGGATGTGAGCGCCTACGGTTCCGACCGCGCGGAGGGCGGCACGCTGGCGCGGCTGCTCCCGCTGCTTGCGGCGACGCGGGGCGTCGAATGGCTGCGCCTGCTCTACTGTTACGAGGAACGCATTACGGACGAATTGATCGACGCCATCGCGCGGATACCCGCGGTATGCGCGTATATCGACATTCCGCTCCAGCATATAGGTGACGGCATACTCGCGCGCATGAACCGGCGCTCGAACCGCGACCATATCGAGCGGACGCTGGCCGCGCTGAGAAGCGCCGTGCCCGGCATTGCGATACGCACGACCTTTATTACGGGTTTTCCCGGCGAAACCGAAGCGGATTTCGAGGAACTCTACGCCTTTGCGGCGCAGCAGCGTTTTGAGCGGCTCGGCGTGTTCGCGTATTCGCCCGAGGATGGGACGCCCGCCGCGGGTTTTCCCGATCAGGTGGCGCGTGAGGTCGCGGAAGAACGGCGCGACGCGCTGATGCGGCTTCAGATGGACATTTCTTTTGAACATAACCGGGCGCTTATCGGGCGGAGCCTGAGGGTTCTCGCCTGTGAGAACGAGGAGGGCAACCTGTGGTCGGGGCGCACGGAGTACGACGCGCCCGAAATCGATAACGCCGTGATGTTTACGGCGGGAACTGCCGCGGTACAGTCCGGCGATATGGTGAGCGTGAGGATAACCGACGCCATGGACTATGATATAATCGGTGAGATGGAGGCTGTAATGGTATAACGGCGCTGATTTGTTCGGGGACGGCCTT
>JAISEX010000282.1 GCA_031263875.1 Eubacteriales Family XIII. Incertae Sedis bacterium
GTCGAGGTGATGCGCTCCTGCAGCGCGCCCATTTCCGTCGCCAAAGTCGGCTGGTAACCAACGGACGAAGGTACGCGCCCGAGCAGCGCCGAAACCTCGGAACCCGCCTGCGTGAAGCGGAAGATGTTGTCGATAAAGAGCAGCACGTCCTGCCCCTGCTTGTCGCGGAAATATTCCGCCATCGTCAAACCCGTCAGAGCGACGCGCATACGCGCCCCCGGCGGTTCGTTCATCTGGCCGAACACCATCGCCGTCTTTTCGATAACGCCCGAATCTATCATTTCAAAGTAGAGGTCGTTGCCCTCGCGCGTGCGTTCGCCCACACCCGCGAAAATCGAGATGCCGCCGTGTTCCTTCGCGATATTCCAGATAAGCTCCTGAATCAGAACCGTTTTGCCGACACCCGCGCCGCCGAACAGCCCGACCTTGCCGCCGCGCGTATACGGCGCGATAAGATCGACGACCTTGATGCCCGTTTCAAAGAGCTGCGCCGTCGTGTCCTGCTCGTCGAAAGACGGCGCCTGCCGGTGGATCGGCATGGTTTCCTTCGTTTCGACCTGCGGCTTCTCGTCGATATTTTCACCGACGACATTGAACAGCCTGCCGAGGACTTCCTCGCCCACGGGGACAGTGATAGGCGCGCCGGTGTCCGTTCCCGTCATGCCGCGGCTCAGGCCGTCCGTCGACGAGAGCGCGATGCAGCGCACCACGTCGTCGCCGATATGCTGCGCGGCCTCCGCCACTATCTTGCGGCCATTACAGTCGATGTTGATGGCCGACAGAAGTTCCGGCATATCCGAGTCGAATTTGATATCGATGACCGGCCCTATTATCTGATGTATAATTCCCGTGTTTCCCTTACCCATGTTGAATTCCTTTCGGATCCTTTTGTAACTACTCCAGCGCGTCCGCGCCGCTGACTATTTCGGTTATTTCCCGCGTGATCGCCGCCTGGCGCGCGCGGTTAAACGTCAAATTCAAATCCGTTATCATCGACTGCGCGTTGTCGGTCGCGTTCTCCATCGCCATGCGCCGCGCCGCGTGCTCGCACGTCGCCGACTCGACGATCGCCCCGTAAATCATTATCTCCACGTATTTCGGCACGAGATAATTGAACACGTCTGCGGGCGACGGGTCGTATTCGACCGGCTTTTCAAACGGCATAATGTCCGGGTCGCGCTCGATGTCGAACGGCAGCAGCGTTACCATCTTGGGCCGCTGCTCAAGAGATGATATAAACGAAGTGTAGATAAGCACCACCTCGTCAATCGTCCCCTCGTTATAGAGGTCGATAATCGGCTTGCTGATATTATGCGTTTCGACAAAGGAGATATTTTCGGGCGGAAGCAGATATTCGCTCGGTATCGCGTAATCGCGCCGCCGGAAATAATCGCGCCCTTTGCTGCCGACGGCGACGATATACGGTTTCTCCGGGTCGGCCTTCATCTCCTGTTCCGCCATCTTGATAATGTTTGAATTGAAACTGCCCGCAAGCCCGCGGTTGCTCGTGACGATAATGTAACAGGTCGTCTTTATCTCGCGGCTGCCGCGCAGGTATTTCGAGGGGATATCCGCCGTATTGTTGAATATATCCGCGATGGTTTCCGTGACATAGAAAAAATACTCGCGCGTGTTCTCGAACGTGTCCTTCGCGCGGCGCAGCTTCGCCGCGGACACGAGTTTCATCGCGTTCGTGATATGCTCTATGCTCGTGACGCTCCGTACGCGTCTTTTTATATCCTGTATACTAGCGCTTCCTGCCATGTGATTTTATAATCCGTTCCTCTTATAATCGCGTGCCGGGCCTACTCGAGCGAGGCGAGGAAAGTTTCCTTATACTCCGCTATGCCCTGCTTCAGTTCCTTCTCCGCTTCGTCCGAAAGGGTGCCCGTTTCGCGGATCGATTTGCTCACGATGGGATGGACCGCGTCCATATGCGCGTAAAATCCCTGTTCAAAATCCGCGACGTTTTTCGGGTCCAGTTCATCCAAAGAATTTTCCGTGGCGGCGTAGAACAGCATAATTTGGTGTTCCACCGGCACGGGGCGGTACTGACGCTGTTTTATCGTTTCCATCAGGATCAGCCCGTGATCGAGCCGCGTTTTCGTGTCCTTGTCGATATCCGAGCCGAACTGCGAGAAACTCGCGAGTTCCCGGTACTGGGCGAGCGCAAGTTTGATGGTGCCCGCGACCTTTTTCATCGCCTTTACCTGCGCGTTGCCGCCGACGCGGGATACGGAGATGCCCGCGTTCACGGCGGGGCGCTGGCCCGAGAAGAACAGATCCGTTTCAAGGAATATCTGTCCGTCCGTAATCGAAATGACGTTTGTCGGAATGTACGCCGAAACGTCGCCCGCCTGCGTTTCGATAATGGGAAGCGCCGTTATCGAGCCGCCTCCGAGGGCGTCCGACAGCTTCGCCGCGCGTTCGAGAAGACGGCTGTGCAGATAGAAAATATCGCCGGGATACGCCTCGCGGCCCGGGGGCCTGCGCAGCAGAAGCGACATGGCTCGGTAGGCGACAGCGTGTTTCGACAGATCGTCGTATATTATCAGCACATGCTTGCCGTTATACATAAAATATTCGCCCATCGCGGCGCCCGCGTAAGGCGCGATATATTGCAGAGGCGCGACCTCGCTCGCGGTAGCCGATACGACGATCGTGTAATTCATGGCGCCCTTGTCCTCGAGCTGCTGCACCATCTGCGCCACCGTCGATTTCTTCTGACCGATAGCGACGTAAATGCAGATAACGTCCTTATCATATTGGTTCAGTATCGTGTCCACGGCAATCGCCGTCTTGCCCGTCTGCCGGTCGCCGATAATCAGTTCGCGCTGCCCCTTGCCGATCGGGATCATCGAGTCGATCGCCTTGATGCCCGTCTGCAGCGGCTCCGTCACGGATTTGCGCTGAAGCACGCCGGGAGCCGGGTATTCCACCGGCCGCGTTTCGTGGGAATCGATCGGGCCCTTGCCGTCGAGCGGCTGGCCGAGGGCATTGACGACCCGTCCGATCAGCTTTTCCCCGACGGGAACTTCCGTGACCCGGCCCGTGGGCTTTACGATATCGCCCTCGCGTATATGATTATCCGGCCCGAGTATGACCACGCCGACATTTTCTTCTTCGAGATTCAGCGCCATTCCATACGTGTCGTTCGAGAATTCGAGCAGCTCGCCCGCCATGCAGCTCTGCAGGCCGAATACGCGCGCGATGCCGTCGCCGACTTGAATTACCGTACCGAAGTCCGATATATTCATCTCGGATTGGTAATTCTTGATTTGTTCCCGTATGACGGAGCTGATTTCTTCCGGTTTGAGGTTCATAGTAATAATTCCTCTTTCAGTTTGTCCAATTTTGTTTTAAGACTTGCGTCTATAAGTTTCCCGTCGATATAAATGCGGCAGCCGCCGAGGATCGACCGGTCGGTTTCTTCCTTGAGTTTCACGTTTTTGTGCAAAAGCCGCCCGGTTTCGCTTTCGAGACGGGACATCTGCTCACCGCTGAGGCCTGCCGCGGTCACGATCCGGCCGCTCGTCACGCCGTTTCGCTCGTCGACGAGTTTTTCAAAACTCCGCGCGATGCCGAAAAAGCTCCCCATCCGGCGCTTGTCGATAAGCACGCGAATAAAATTGAGCAGTTCCGCGGGAATAGTATCCGCGAACACCTCGTCCGCGATGCGTTTGCGCTTTTCCGCGGCTATCGTCGGGACGCGGAGCAGATCGAACAGATCGGGATGCTCCTTGAATACGCGTTCAAGCTCGCTGATACTCTCGCAGACCGTTTCCGTTACTCCGGCGTCGGCCGCAGCCTCATAAAGACCGAGCCCGTAGACCGAATTGACCGTCAAATCTTCCATTTCGACTCCGCCGCTTCTTTAATAACGTTATCGATAATGAGGTGCTGGTCGGACGGGTTCAGGTTTTTCTCGATGAGCTTTTCGGCGGCGAATATCGAGAGCATGGCTATCTGCTCACGCATATCGACCAACGCGCGCTCCTTCTCGCGTTCGATTTCCTGCTGGGCCTGCGTGATAAGCGCGGCCGCGCGGGTTTCCGCCAGAGCTATTATCTCGCGCGCATTCTCGTCCGCGGTGTTTTTCGCCTCGGAGAGGATCGCCTTGCGCTCCGTGTCGGCGTTTTTCAGCTTGTCGTTATACTCGCGAAGCCGGGTTTCCGCCATCTCGTTTACCGAATCCGCGTTGTCAAAAGCCGTCTTCACCTTCTCCTCGCGTTCCACCATGAAATTATGGATCTTCTCGAAGAAGAACTTTTTCATAATGAGGAACAGCACGAGGAACGTGACGAACACCATGAGCAGCGTCCAG
>JAISEX010000316.1 GCA_031263875.1 Eubacteriales Family XIII. Incertae Sedis bacterium
GCGAACGTCGGCACGCGCATGACGGACGCAGAGATCGCCGCGAGCCTCGGCATCGATCAGAGCATGGTCGGACAGATCTTCGCGATGGCGTCCGCCGCGAACGCGCCGCCGGTAGAAAAGCTCTCGCTGAAAGAACTCGTCGATTTTCTCTGCGAAAAGGTGCTGCCAAACGAACAGTATGCGTCATTGCTCGGCGAAGACGCAAAATCGGGGCTGCTGTTTATGAAATCCTTGATGGACGTCTCCCTTTCGGGCGAAACATACGATTATGGAAGCATGGCAAAACTGCTTGGATTTGATCCGGGCATGGCGAAAATGCTCTTTACCTACCACACCGCGACGCGCGGCGACACGAGCGGATGGAAACTTTCGCTCCAAACCGCCGTCAATTTTATCGTGAACGACCTTGCGGCGAATAAGGACTTTTCCGCGCTGTTTGACGGCGGGACCGTGCGGCAGCTCGGCATGCTGCAAAAGTTGATCAACGGGACGGTTAACGACACGACATACACCGCGAGCCAGTTGGCGTCGCTTCTCGGCATGAACGCCGCCGATATGAACGATCTCTACCTGCTCTACATCAGCGAACACGGCAATATGGAAGGGTGGAAGCTGTCCGTCCAGGACTTCGTGCATTTTCTCGTCGGCGACGTACTGGCCGACGAAACGATGGCCGACCGGTTCGACGCGGGATCCGCCTCCGATTTAAAGGCGGCGCAAACCATTATCGACGCGGTTGCCGCCGAAACTCCGTACACCGCGGACGAACTCGCGGCGGTGTTTGCCGGTTTTTCAGGTGAAATGGACGCGAACGCGTTGGAATTGCTCTACCTGTATTATTACAGCACGTGTGCGGGCGACCCGGCGTGGCGGCTTTCCATAAGCGAGGTCTTCGATTACCTGACGGAAGATATGCTGAACGACCCGCGGTTTGCCGATTTTATCGATGCCGCGGCCCGGAACGACATCACGGACATTAAGGCGGAACTGGACGACGGGCTGAAGCAGCTCACGGGCCCGCATTATTCCCGCATGATCCTGACCGTCGCGCTTCCCGATGGCTCGGATGAGATGACGCAGTTTATCAGCGACGTCTACGCGGAATTCGGCTCCGGCGACGGCGGCGATTTTTACCTGATCGGAAACGCGCCGATGGTCTACGAAATGTCGCGGACGTTCAACAGTGAGCTCGACTTTATCACGCTGCTGACCGCCGCCGCGATATTCCTCGTCGTCGCGCTGGCCTTCCGCGCGCTCCTGATCCCGCTTATCCTCGTGCTGGTCATCCAGTGCGGCGTCTTCCTGACCATCTTCCTGACGGGGCTGCAGGGCAGCGATATGTTCTATCTGGCGCTGCTTATCGTGCAATGCATCCTGATGGGCGCCACCATCGACTGGGGGATACTGTTCGCGAGCTATTACCGGGAAAAACGGCCGGGCCTGAGCCGCCGCGCCGCCCTGACCGCCGCCTACAACGGCTCCATCCACACGATCCTCACCTCGAGTTTCATCGTGATTCTGGTGACGGGAAGCGTCGGGTCCCTGTTTGAAAACCCCACCATCGGCCAGATTTGCCTGACGGTCGCGAAGGGCGCTCTCTGCGCCGCCGTTCTCATTATATTCGTCCTGCCGGGCGTGATCGCCGCCTTCGATAAGCTGATCGGCGGGCGAAAAAAGGCCGCGGGGCGCGAAATTTCCTGAATCCGGGAAGTTTTTTGGGCGCATGGGGCTGTTCTGAAAAGAATAAGGTAACCGCATTGTTAAAAGTTTAACAATTAGGGCTCGTCTTAAATGCGATAAGACAGCCCCACCGGGCTCTGCGGGGCTTCGGCCCCGGCGCTTCTGACGGGCGCTAAGAATGTGAGCTGCTGCGCTTCCAACTCTCAGTTTTATTTTACGGCGGAATCCGCGCCGTGGCTGCTGCCGCACCCCTGCTATCCCTTGCGCGGGAAAACCGGGCGAGGAACACAGCGCCTCCCTTCTTCCTGCGGCGAACCCGACCATCACAAAAAACAGTAAGGAGCGAGAAACGAAGCGTAACATGAGCGTTCTCTCAGTGCCGTCCCCCGTGCGCGGGACACGTGCGACATTCCACGCTGTCTCCAAAAAATTTATCATTGCCGGTCAGTGCCGCTTTCAACATGCGGGCAAAGCACCCGGCGCGCCCGTCCTTCCTCCGGCGTCCCCGTTTCCCGCACAACCAATAATAAGCGCGAGAACCAGAACCCACCTCGGCCTCCGCTCCGTGCCGTCCCCCGTATCACCGCTCATCATGTATAATAGAGCTAAGCGGTTTTATGAGCAGGGGAAATTGAGAGAAGAATTATATGCGTAACAAAATACGAAAATATACGGAAGCGGCGGTTATCATCATGCTGATCGCGGCGCTTGCCGGGACGCTTATGCTGGGAGGCTGCCGGTCCGATAAAAAACCCGCGGAGCAAGAGAAGCCCGCGCCCGTTATCGCGACCCCGCCGGAGGACAAGCCCGTGTTCTGGCCGTATACGGGATTGGCAGCAGACGACCCGGCCGCCGTGACGCGCCGACCCTTATCCGTGAAGATAGAGAATTCCGGAGTTTCGCGCCCGCAGACAAACGTCAGCCGGGCGGACATCGTGTATGAAACCATGGTCGAGGGCGGCGAAACGCGCCTCAACTGCATCTATCAGAGCGATATTCCGGACGAGGTGGGCAATGTCAGGAGCGCGCGGCTTTCCGACGTCTGGATCGTGCCGCAATATAACGCGCTGCTGTTTTACTCGGGGAGCAACCGCGAGGTCGACGCGGGCCTTTCGCGCGTGAAGGTCGCGAATATGTCCGTAAACCACGCGGCCAGTCTTTATTACCGAAGCAAAACGGCGCGCGCTCCGCATAATCTTTATCTGAAACTTGCCGGCGCATACACTGTTGCGGAGCAGCGGAAACTGGAAACGACGCTCGATACTGTCAAACCGCTCGCGTTCGGCGAGGTGGCGGAAACGCAGGCGAGCCTTTACAAGCCCGCAGGCGGCATCACGATACCCTACGCGAATTATTCCTCCGTCACCTGGACGTGGAGCGAGACCGAGGGTAAATGGCTGCGGGAGCAGGCCAAGAAGCCGCATACGGACGTTGTCACGGGCAAGCAGCTCTCCTGCGACACGATAGCGGTAATGACGGCGAAATACACGGTGGCGCGCTCGTTAGACCCGGCCGGTAATCCGACCTACGACTGCATGCTTGGCGGCACGGGCGCGGCGATGATATTCCGCGATGGAAAGATGATCGAGTGCACGTGGAGCGCCGACGAGAACACGCCGCCGTCCTTTACGGATTCCGCGGGGAATCCCGTCTTGCTGAAGCCCGGCACGACGTGGTTTGAAGTGCCTCCGACGAC
>JAISEX010000317.1 GCA_031263875.1 Eubacteriales Family XIII. Incertae Sedis bacterium
CCGTTTTTGTCGTTGTTGTGGGTGACTTCGATGTTGTTGTAGTTGGTGGTGTTGGTGGCGTTTAGCTCGGCGTTGCTGGATTTGTTGGTGGCGTTGTTGTAGGAGGTGCCGGCAAAGTCAATCTGGGATTCGTCGGCCATGGTTTGGGTGTTGCCTGTTTTACGCGGCTTTGTCAGAGGTACAGGAGCTTCAGCTCCGTCGTACCTCGAACATCGAGGAGCGCAGCGGCTCTGCCGCGTGGCGCTCTACCGTAGCCGCAGTGTAAAACAGGACAGCGCAGCGGCTGCGAGGCGAAGCCGAGTCACATCCTAAGCGAGCAACGCGAGCGGAGGAGTGAAGCGACCGCAGGGAGCGAACGTTGCGGCGGTCGCTGTTCAGGGCCAGGGCCTGGATTTTGAGTATGCCGGCGGCGGCAGGGGAATGATGCGTGTGTCGAGGCTTATCTCGTTCTTTTTGTTGCGTTTGTGAGAAATGGGGACGCCGTAGCAGGATGGGTGTGTCGCGCACTTTTCTCGCGTGTGTCCGCATAGGGACGGCGGCAGGGAGAGGATGCGCGCGTCGGGGCTTATCTCGTTCTTTTTGTTGCGTTTGTGAGAAATGGGGACGCCGTAGTAGGACGGATGTGTTGTGTTCTTTTCTCGCACAGGGGAGCGAGGCGTCAGCCGAGCGACGCGCAAGGGATCGGAGGGGTGCGGCAGCAGCCGCGGCGCGTGTGCGGTTGCGAAAATGAAGCCGGAGAACAAGGAACGGAGCGGCTCACGATCCACGCGCCCGTCATGAGCGCCGGGGCCGAAGCGAACGCGGAGCCCCAGAGAGCCCGGTGGGGCTGGCTCGCCATAATTTCCGACTTGTGCATATTGCCATTATTTTCCATCAATCAAGACCCATTGAAATCCGCTAGGACAGCCCCATGCGCCCCCAAAGCAATAAAGGAAAAACACGTTTATTGAAATCAAAAGGCGCGCGGACGGGAATTCGCGGATATTTTTGATAATGCGGCGGCTTTCATGTATAATAAAGACATATGTTTTAAATACGGTTTAAAATAAGCGAAGCACTATATGTAGTGATATGCAGTTGCAAGGAGAATGATTTGGCATTCAATGACGAAGTAGGTATCGACCTCGGTACGGCAAACGTTTTAGTATATGTGAAGGGGAAGGGCATCGTGCTGAACGAGCCTTCCGTGGTGGCTATCAATGAGGACACCAATGAAATACTCGCGGTCGGCGAGGAGGCGCGCAAGATGCTCGGCCGGACGCCCGCGAATATCGTCGCGGTGCGCCCGCTGAAGGACGGCGTCATATCCGATTACGACGTTACGGAGCGTATGCTGAAATATTTTATCCGCCGCAGTTGCGGTTCGGGCAGGTTCTTTAAGCCGCGCATTATGATATGCGTCCCGAGCGGCGTGACGGAAGTCGAGAAGCGCGCCGTTATCGAGGCGGCGACGCAGGCGGGCGGAAAATCCGTGCTGCTGATGGAGGAACCGGTCGCGGCCGCCATCGGCGCCGAGCTCGACATCACGGGGCCGGACGGCAAGATGGTTATCGATATCGGCGGCGGAACGTCGGATATCGCGGTGATTTCACTCGGTACCATCGTGACGAGCATGTCCGTGAAGGTCGCGGGCGATACGCTGGACGAGGCTATTATAAAATACATGCGCAAGGAACACAAGCTCTATATCGGTGAGCGCACGGCCGAGGAAATGAAGATGACCGTCGGCACGGCTTTCCCGCGCGAGCGGTCGGAATCCTACGAATGCCGCGGCCGGGATCTCGTGACGGGCCTGCCGAAATCCATTATCGTCACATCGGAAGAAATGCTCGAGGCGCTCGACGAACCGCTCCAGACGATCTGCGAGGCGGTGCATCAGGTGCTCGAAAACACGCCGCCGGAACTTGCGGCGGATATTTCCACGACCGGCATCGTCGTCACGGGCGGCGGCGCCCTGCTGAACGGCATCGACAAACGGATCAAAAAACGCACGGGCATCGACGTTCTTATCGCGGAAGACCCGAAATCATGCGTCGCGATCGGCACGGGCAGAGCGCTGAATTCACTGAACGACCTCGACAGCCATTCGGTCAATCAGCGGCGCCAATTGTTATAATCATTGTTGGCAGAGGAGGCGTTCCCATGGCACGTTTTGAAGAATATCTTTCGGTTCTCGCGGGTGATTTTACCGGGAAAAACGTTATCGAACCCGACGAATTCCCGCAGCTCGCGCTCTACGCGGACCAGGTCGCCGAATTTTTCAGCTCCCGGCTTGATCTCGACGATAAAAAGCCCGCTATCACGAAAAACATGATCTCGGATTACGTGAAGAAGGGCCTGATCCCGCCGCCCGACAAGAAGCGTTTCGACCGCGACCATATCATTATGATATGGTTTATACTCTTTTTAAAGATGGCCTACCGGCCCAAGGACGTCGAGGCGGTGATGAAACCCTTCGTCGAAAATATCGAATCGCGGTTCGACGAGAAGTTCAATTTTACGGAACTCTATGAGAAGCTCGGCCCGGTATTTACGGCGCAGAGCCGCGAATCGGCCGACCGCGCGCTTGCGACGGTCGATACGGTCAAGGAGGCCATTCGCGAAACCGGCGTCGATGACGACGACAGCATCGAGCTTTTCCTCGTGCTGACGAGCATCGCCATCCAAGCCGATACGGCGATGTCTATCGGCAGAAACCTGCTCAGAGAGTTTTTTGCTCCCGAAGAAAAATAGCCGAATCAAGCAGCAGGCTGATATCTCCCCCATCCACCGCGCAGCCGGAAACGCCGAGCGCGTCCGCAGCGCCGTTAAAAAATGACGGCAATTTTGCATACGCGGCCGTCGATGTGCCGATA
>JAISEX010000318.1 GCA_031263875.1 Eubacteriales Family XIII. Incertae Sedis bacterium
ATCCGTCTCAACATCGGCGTGCACATGCTTTCCAACGTCATTATTACGGTCGGTTGGGTAATCGGCGGCCTCATTTCGTAAGGCAATCACCTGCCTGATTCGGGCGGACGGCACGGGAAGGATGCTTTTGTCGTACTCTTATCTCGTTCTTTTTGTTCCGTTTGCGGGAAACGGGGACGCCGTAGTAGGATGGGCGGGTCGGGTTCTTTGCCCGCATGGGGGAGCGGCTCAAGACGGCAATGACAGATGTTGCGGAGACGGCACGTAATGTTGCGCATGTTCCGGCGACGCGAAGCGGCGTCCAAAGGGAGTTTGAGGGGAAGGTACTTCCCCTCATCGGAGCCGTGCCGAACGGCACGGCGGATTACTGCTCCGGGGGTGACAGGACGGAGGAACCGAAGGTGACGCAGTCCGCCGAGAGGGGGCAGAGCCCCTACGGAGAGCGGAGCGAACGAAGTGAGCGCAGCGACGCGCAAGGGATCGGAGGGGTGCGGTAGCAGCCGCGGCGCGAACACGGATGCAAAACGATGCCGAAAATCGAATGTGTATAGCGATGCGCATTCGGGGCACACGTTCTGAGCGCCGTGGCCGGAGCCCCGCAGAGCCCGGTGGGGCACTCAAAATAAGAAACATTTTTTGTACATGTTCGCACAGAGGACTGTTCGTTCTCTGGATTGCTTCGTCGCTGACGCTCCTCGCAATGACCGTGAAGTGACGTGCGCAGAGCTGTCCTGCAGTTACTGACAAAAGTCATGTTGAGTGCCCCATGCGCCCGCATAAAAACCCCGCTGAATATTCAGAAGCGCCTCTATTTCGCAAACCGCGGCAGGCGCGCGGCCACGAACGTTACGAGCAGCGCGATGGCGAGCCGCACGATGCAGATAAAAAACACATTACCGCCCGCGACGGCAAAGAGTATCGACGTTTCGATGATCCCGTGGCAGGCGTAGAGGAAGACGCCGATCAGCGTGAAGTCGCGTGTGGACAGCGGCGTGCGCTTGTTGATTTCCATCAGCGTGCCCGCGCCGTAGGTCACGCCCATCAGCAGGCCGATAAGCAGCGGCAGAAGCGCGTCTTTTGAGATGCCGAGGATCCGGCGCAGCCAGCCGAGTTTTGCGGTGAACCGCTCAACGAGCTTATACGCGAGCAGGAACTCGATAACGATCATCAGCGGGACGATGACGCGCGCGAGGCTGAGGACGACGGACAGGCTCCCCCGGAGCATCTCACTGCCCATAACGATCCACGGGTTGGCGCCGGGATCTCCCGGAGCCCACGCGAAGACGGACAGCGTTTCGGCCGCGCTCCCGGACGGTGCTAAAGCGGTGGGCAGCGAATCCGCACCGCCGTACAAAAGCCCCGTCAGCCAGCCGACAAGCACGCCCGTCACGATGGCCATCACAAACCGGTAGACCGTGTATTTTGCGGGATTGAAACCGATCTGCCGCCCGACCGCCGCCTCAAGCGGGATCGAATGAAAGCACAGGATTATCATCGCTATCGTGGTGATCTGCGCCGCGCCGAAATTGAATCCGCTCATCGCGGCGACCACGCCGTACTCGTCCGAGAAAAAGCCCGTGACGATCGGGATCGCCGCGTCGCCCGGCAGCGAGAACACGCGCATAACCGGGGCGAGCCGCTCCTGCAAAAACGCGATAACGGGTGTGTACGTGAGGAACACGACGACGAGATAGATCGGCAGCATCACGCACAGCAGGCGCCCGCCGGTCGTCAGCCCTTTTATAAAGCCGACTTTGAAAGCACGAAGGGCTTTTGCGGGGTTATTCTGTTTCATCAGCCTCGCCGGTCAGCAGACTATTGTTTTTTAATAACGGCTTTTTTATCATAGATTTCATTTTGCCAACCGCTTTAATTCCTCATAGAAATTCTCTCTCGTTCCCGCTAAAATGACGACCAATTGCCGCCCGTTTTCCTCATAGATCCGATAGGCGATTTCGTAATTCACCGTGGCATAGTTCACGTCAAATCCCCACATCCCGCGCAAATCTCCCGTTTTCTGCTCGCCGATATACGGATCGGCGCTCAGTTTGCCGATCGCAACCCGGAACGCCGCTTTCAGATGTTTGTCTTTAATTTTTTTGAAATAACGCATGGCGGGTTGAGAGTAGCTGACCTCATACATGGCTTACTTCTCTCCGAAAACATCAGCCGTCGTCGCGCCCTTGCGCCTGCCCGACGCGATCTCATCCGCCTCGCCGATCAGCAGGCCGACCGCCTTTTTAAGAGCGTCACGCTGCTTTGCAAATTGGGTAAGCAGTTCGTCACCGCTGTAACCCTGCGCCACCAGATCGCGTAAAATTTCCATCGTGAAACCGTCGTCGGAAGCGGAAAGCGGGCGCAGCACAACAGCGTTATCGGTTAAATAGCATTCTACTTCTTTTCCGAAACGCAATTTTTCGTAGAATTTAAGCGGGATCGTCACCTGCCGTTTCCCCGTCACGTTGATTATTTTTCGCTCCAATGCCGTATTTCCCATAATATTCATCATAAAACCACCTTTCATGGTATGGTTAGTAGAAATGAAAGGAATCCTATTTTCCTTAATAGTATTATATCAAGGAAAATAGGATTTGCCAAATACCCGTTGCACCTTGTTTCAAACTGTTACGGGGGACGGCACGAGAAGGATGCTTACGTCAGGTTTTGGCTCTCGCTCCGTTTGTTGATCACCGGATAAACGGGTTCGCCGTGGTAGGAAGGGTGTGTCGGGCTCTTTTCTCGCATGTGTCCGCGCGAGGGATAGGAGGGGTGCGCAGCAGCCGCGAAGCGGCCGAAGCGAACGCGAAGCCCCGAATAGCCCGGTGGGGCGTAGCCCCATGCGCCCGCGAAGCCCCCAAAAAAGACTCGTCATATTACAAATATATTAAATGCATTGATTCTTGCGCGGGTATACCATATAATGTTGTTTGACACCTTACAACATACAACGTATTGTGCGCGAAATTATCACATAAATCATGGATGGCAAGGAAGTAAATTAAGGAAATGACGAAAGTTATCAAGAGGGACGGCAGTCTTGTCGATTACAATGGGGCGAAAATACGGACTGCTATCGTAAACGCGATGCTCGAAACCACCGACGGTGTCGATGAAATACTCGCGTCGGATATCGTTGTCGAGATCGGCAAGCAGGTCGAGCGGAGCAGCCGCGACGTGAACGTGGAGGACATTCAGGATCTCGTCGAAGATTTTCTGATGGAGAGCGACCTGAAGGCCGCCGCGAAGAAATTTATCATATACCGGTACGAGCGCGACAAGACGCGCGACGCCCGCAAGCGGCGCGACGGCAGCATTATATCCGACGAATTTGTCAGCCGATACAAGCATATGCCATCGCCGATGAACCAGCTCGGCAGCTTCGTCTATTACCGGACATATTCGAGATGGGTGCCGGAGGAACAGCGCCGCGAATATTGGTGGGAATCCGCCCGCCGCGCTGTGGAATACAATTGCAGCCTCGTGCCGACGTCGAAGGACGAGGCCGAACAGCTCTACCGCAATGTTTTCGAGCTGAAGCAGTTCCTCTCCGGCCGGACGTTCTGGGTCGGCAGCACCGACGTCAGCAAGCATTACCCCATGTCGAATTTCAACTGCGCCTTTCAGGTTATCGACAGTTTTTCGGCGTTCCGCGACATCTTCTATCTGCTGATGGTCGGCGCCGGCGTCGGCGTGCGCATCTTAAAAAGCGATATCGAAAAACTTCCGCAGATCCGCACGGATCAGGAAGTCATTCACGAGGCTTACACGCCCATACTCAACACGCTGCGGCAGGACAGCACGGCCCTCGAATTTACGCATAACGACACCGTGAAGATCACCGTGGGCGACAGCAAGGAAGGCTGGGTGCAGTCGCTCGATTATTTCCTGAAAGTGCTGTACAGCGCGGAATACCGCAAGATAAAAACCATCATACTCAATTACGACAACGTGCGGCCGAAAGGCGAGCGCCTTCGCACCTTCGGCGGAACGGCCAGCGGTTATCAGAGCATGAAGGGCATGTTCCAGAAAATCGTTCATGTAATCGAAAAGGTCGCCGTGCGCGCGAAGGCGGACCGCGTGAAGCTGCTGCCGATCGACTGCCTCGACATCGCGAATATCGTCGGCGAAAACGTCGTTATCGGCGGAGTGCGCCGCACGGCGGAAATCGTCCTGCTCGACCAGGACGACACGGACAGCATTCAGGCAAAGAGCGAATTATACAAAAAAGTCGATGAGAAGTGGGTGATCGACAATGAGATAGCCCACCGCCAGAT
>JAISEX010000013.1 GCA_031263875.1 Eubacteriales Family XIII. Incertae Sedis bacterium
ATCGAGGAGTGCAGCGCTTTAGCGCGTGGCACTCTACCGTAGCCGCAGTGTAAAACAGGACAGCGAAGCGAGCAACGCGAGCGGAGGAGTGAGCGCAGCGAACGTTAGCTCCGTCGTACCTCGAACATCGAGGAGTGCAGCGCTTTAGCGCGTGGCACTCTACCGTAGCCGCAGTGTAAAACAGGACAGCGTAGCGAGCAACGCGAGCGGAGGAGAGAGCGCAGCGAACGTTAGCCCGTGGCGCTCTACCGTGCGCGTCGCGGCCTCACTCGGCTTCGCCTCGCGCCCGCTCCCTTTCATCGTCGTCATTGCAGACATGTTCTTAAACGGTAACGGCGCTCCGTGCCGCGACTCCCGCAACCCCCATCTCATCGTCATCGTTCCGACCCTATACCAGGGCTGTAACGGCGCTTCATCCCGCAATCCCCCGTGCGATTCTGCCGAAACCGGGGAAATCCGGGATAAGCACGGAATGACGGGGGACGGCAGGGAGAGGGGCATGCGTGCGGTACTTTTCTCGCATGAGGATTTCGGCTATGCTCGCAATGAAAGACTTTTCGAGGACGGCAGGGAGTGGGGCTTGCGCTCGTGTTTTTGCCCGCGCGGTTTTTTGGTTGGGTGAGAAACGGGGACGCCGTAGTAGGACGGGTGTGCCGTGTATTTTGCCCGCACGGGGATTGCGGCTTGGGGCGGTAATGACAGACTGTGTGAGGACGGCACGGAAGTTCGCGCATGTCCCGCGCAAGGGATAGCAGCGGAAATTCCGCGACAAAATGCGCCCACATAGATCCTCTCTCCGGAGGATTGCGGCTCAGGGGCCGCAATGACGACGATGATATAAGCGGAATTGCAGCGGATAGCCCGGTGGGGCACTCAAAACGCGAAACCATTTTTTTAAAATGCCCACGCGTAGGACTATCCTGCGGGTTACCAACAAAACTATTTTGAGTGCCCCATGCGCCCAAAGGGGTATTTTTTATATGCGCTTGACTTTAACACAGTAAAGTGATAAAGTAATAAAGCGCGCGATAATCATGACAAGGTAAGCCCGAAGTGACACCGCAGCGAAACACAGCGACACACCGCAGTGATAACGCGCCCGCAAACTATAATGAAATTATACCGCAGGTGATATAAAATAGTATCGAAAGGAAACCGCTATGCCGAAATATGACAGGATAACGCCGGAAGGCACGAGGGACATGCTCTCGCTCGAATGCGAGGCGCAGAACAGGATCACGGGAAAGCTGCGCCGGATATTCAAGAAGGACGGGTATCGCGAGGTGCGCACGCCGGGGTTTGAGTTCTATGATGTGTTTGCGGCTCACGCCGAATATTATCCGCAGGAGAGTATGTACACGCTCGCGGACGGTCGGGGTCGGCTGATGACGGTGCGCCCGGACAGCACTATTCCGATCGCGCGCATGACGGCGACGAAGCTGAAGGGTGCGGAAACGCCGCTTCGCGTGTATTACGCCCAGCGCGTGTACCGCCAGCAGCAGGAGCTTCGGGGGCGCAGCGGCGAGATAATGCAGATGGGCATCGAGCTTATCGGCTCGTCGTCTTTCGATTCGGATATGGAAGCGCTCGAACTGGCGGCGAAGGCGCTCGCGGCGGCATCTTCGGGGCGTTTTCGGATAGAAATCGGCCATGTGGGTTTTTATAACCGGCTGATGGCCGATCTGACGGCAACCGCGGGGGAAAAGGAAACGATCCGGCGTTGCATCGCCACGAAAAATTACGCGGGCCTGAACGACGTGCTCGACGGGATACGCCCGGCGGGACGTTCCGCGCACACGGCCAAGGGCGCGAAAACGGTGAAAACCGTCGATATGATACGAAAACTGCCGCGTTTGTTCGGCGGAGCGGAGGCGTTGGCGGAAGCGGCAGAATTGATGAACGGGTACAGCCGGGAGTTGACGGAACAGCTCGATTATCTGGATAAACTGTTCCGCGCGTTGAAAAAGAAGCAGCTTGCCGACAATTTCATGATAGATTTCGGGCTCGTGAATCAGGCGAATTATTACAGCTCGCTGGTGTTTCGCGGTTATACCACGGATGCGGGCAGCCCCGTGCTTTCGGGCGGACGGTACGACGACCTGTTTGCGGATTTCGGCGAGGATCTGCCGGCGACGGGATTCGGCCTGAATATCGATATGCTGACGTCGGCGGCGCTGAAGAAAAAATCCGGCACGCTCGCGAAAACCGGAAGCGCGGCGAAATCCGATGCTGCGTCGGCTTCGGTATCGGCTTCGGAAACAAAGGTGCGCATTGCGCTGACCAAGGGCCGCCTCGAGGACGATTTCGTCAAATTGATGGAACGCGCGGGCTACGATGTGAGCGAGATTCGGGACAAGGGCCGGAAGCTGCTGCTCTCGACGCCGGGCGCGAACATCGAGGTCTTTCTCGCGAAAGCGCCGGACGTTATCACTTACGTCGAGCACGGCGTGTGCGATATCGGGGTCGTCGGAAAGGATACGATCCTTGAGCACGGCGGCGTCTATTACGAGATACTCGACCTCGGCATCGGCAAGTGCCGGTTTGCTCTCGCGGCGCCGAACGGCCAAAATCCGCTTGCGGACGCCGGCGCCACGGTGATCGCGACGAAATATCCGGCGGTAACGGGGCGCTATTTTGAGAGCCTCGGCATGGACGTCGATATAATTCGGATAGAGGGTTCCGTCGAGATCGCGCCGCTGCTCGCGCTCGCGGACGGCATCGTCGACATCGTCGAAACGGGCACGACGCTGAAGGAGAACGGTCTGTCGGTCATCGAAACCATTCGCGACATATCGGCGCGGCTGATCGTGAACGTGTCGAGCATGAAACTGAAAAAAGCGGCGGTCGACGGGTTCGCGGGGCGGATCGAAAAAGTGATAAAGTGAGGGCGCGGCGGCACGGTAAGCAGAATACAAAGGCAAAGAGCAATACGTAAGGACATAATATTATGATAAAAATAATTCAGGCTGACGGCACTGCGGAACTCGCGGCGATAGAGCGGCTTGCGGGACGGGGCGCCGGCTCTGGCGAGGCGGGCGCATCGGAAATCGACGCGGCGGTGCGCGCGATTATAGATGATGTGCGAATACGCGGGGACGCGGCGGTGCGCGAGTACGGCGAGAAGTTCGACGGATTTGTCCCGGAGCGCAGGGAATACGGGCGCACGGATATGAAGGTGGCGTTCGATGCCGCGGACGAAAATTTTTCCGGAGCGCTGCTGCGGGCAGCCGAAAATATCCGCCGCTATCACGAGGCGCAAAAGATATCCGGTTACGAGCATCGGGACGAAGCGGGAAATGTGCTCGGCCAAATCGTCCGGGGACTCGACCGCGTCGGCATCTACGTGCCGGGCGGCACGGCGGCCTATCCGTCGACCGTGCTGATGAACGCCATTCCCGCGAAGATCGCCGGCGTCGGGGAGATCGTCATGGTGACGCCGCCGGGCGCGGATGGCGTCAGCCGGGATATACTGACGGCGGCATGGATCGCGGGCGTCGACCGGATCATAGCCGCGGGCGGCGCGCAGGCGGTCGCGGCCCTCGCCTACGGAACCGAAACGATCCCGCGCGTCGACAAGATCGTGGGCCCGGGAAATGTCTATGTCGCGACGGCTAAGCGCATGGTGTACGGCGTCGTCGATATCGACATGATAGCTGGCCCGAGTGAAATTCTCGTCATAGCGGATGGCGGCGCGGAGCCGAAATTCATCGCGGCCGATATGCTCTCGCAGGCGGAACACGATGTGCGCTCGGCGGCGATGCTCGTCACGACGGACATACGAATAGCCGAACGCACGGCGGAGGAAATCGAGCGGCAGCTTGCGCTTCTCTGCCGCAGCGAATTTGCCCGCAAAGCCATCAGAGAAAACGGCCTTATTATTATCGCGCGTTCGGACGACGAAGCGGTCGCGCTTGCGAATCTCGCCGCTCCCGAACACCTCGAAATAATGACGGACGATCCGCTCGAGGCGCTGCCGTTTATCAGGAACGCCGGTTCGGTCTTTCTCGGCCCGTGGAGCCCCGAACCGCTCGGCGATTATTACGCGGGGACGAACCACGTCTTGCCGACCTCGGGCACCGCGCGGTTCGCGTCGCCGCTCGGCGTCTATGATTTTGTGAAGCGCATGAGCTATACTTTATACACGGAGGAATCGCTCCGGCGCGCGAAAGACGACATCGTTTGCATCGGCGAAAAGGAGGGGTTGACCGCGCACACCGAAGCCGTGAAAATCCGGTTTCGGTAGTGAGAAACAGGGCAAGGATAATTGTAAGATTATGCGAAAATTTGTTTCACCAAACCGTGAACATACCGCGGGCGCATGGGGCTGGCGCCCCACCGGGCTCTCCGCTTGTATCTTTTTCGCCTGCGGCGAAAAAGGATATCGCTGCGATCCCTTGCGCGTCGCTCGGCTTCGCCTCGCTCTCCGCAGGGGGCTGCTGCCCCCTCTCGGCGGACTGTGTCGCCTTCGGCTCCTCCGTCCTGTCACCCCCGGAGCGGTGATCCGCCGCAGTGCGGCTCAGATGAGGGGAAGTGCCTTCCCCTCAAACTCCCCTTCGCGCAAGCGTCGCTTTGCTCCCCTTGCGCGGTCGCCGTCGCTCGGCTGCGCCTCGCTTCGGCTCCCTTATGCGGGCAGAGAACACGGCGCATCCGTCCTCCCTCCGGCGTCCTGGCAACCGGCGTAAGCGGCCAAAAACGCGAGATGAGAG